>JAOTUT010000127.1 GCA_029863735.1 Ignavibacteria bacterium | reverse complement strand
ATATGACAAACAAAAACTTCACTTTTAAACGTTTTAGAAGATTAAGATATAATCCCATCGTTCGCTATATGGTGAGAGAAACGGTTCTTACAAAAAACGATTTGATCTATCCTCTTTTTGTTGTCCCTGGAAAGAATGTTAAGAATCCAGTTAAATCAATGCCTGGAGTATTTCAATTATCGATTGAAAATCTTGTTACAGAATGTAATGAAGTTCGTGATCTTGGAATTCCCGCAGTAATTCTTTTTGGTATACCAGATCACAAAGATGAACAAGGAAGCGATGCATACGATCCTAATGGAATCATCCAGCAGGCGATAAAAGCAATTAAAAAAGAAATCAACGATCTATTAATCATCACAGATATTTGTTTGTGCGAGTACACATCTCACGGACATTGCGGAATACTTGCCGGCGAAGATATTCTTAACGATGAAACAATAGCAGTACTTGCAAAAGAAGCAGTATCGCATGTTGAAGCTGGTGCAGATATGGTAGCACCGTCAGATATGATGGATGGAAGAGTCTTAGCAATTCGTAAAGCGCTGGATTATAAAGGATATGAAAAAATTCCGATAATGAGTTATGCTGCGAAATATTCTTCCGGGTATTATGGACCTTTCAGAGACGCTGCCGAATCTACTCCGGCTTTTGGTGATAGAAGATCTCACCAAATGGATATTGGAAATATCAATGAAGCACTTCGCGAAGTTGAGGCTGACATTGAAGAAGGTGCAGACATAGTTATGGTTAAACCCGCGGGTCCCTATCTTGATGTAATAAGAAAAGTTAAAGAAAGATTTGAAATGCCAACCGCCGCCTACCAGGTAAGCGGTGAATTTTCAATGATAAAAGCTGCCGGACAAAACGACTGGATTGATGAAGAAAGAGTTATGATAGAATCATTAACTGCAATCAAGCGTGCTGGTGCTGATATGATTTTAACTTACTTTGCTAAAGATGTTGCAAAGTGGATTGATAAAACTAGCAAGTGATACGAACGTCATTGCGAGAATTCCGTTAGAGGATGTAAATATAACAACGTATGTCATTCCGGCCATGAGCCGGAATCTTCTTTACAACTTTTCTGGCTTCCTGCTTTCGCAGGAATGACAACCCGAATAAAAGAGGAAACAAATGAAATACAGAAACTTGAAAAATCAAACAATTAACATTGAACCAAATTGTTTTAATGACCAAATTAATTTTTGTAAATTGATCGTTAGTAATCATTAACTAAATATATTGCGAAGTGAATAAAAAAATAAAAATATATGACCTCAAAGATCCCCTTCAATACGAGGATGAAAAAAAATTTTGGAACGACGCAAGTATAGAATTTAAACTTGAGGCTCTTGAAGAAATACGAGAGTCATATTTAAAATTAAAAAATATTAGCAAGGATGAAATTAGTAGAAGACTTCGAAGCGTTTGTAGAATTACTGAACAAAAACGAGGTTAAATATCTTGTTGTTGGTGGATATGCATTTGCTGTTCATGCTTTCCCGAGATTCACCAATGATATCGATTTTTTTATACTTACCTCCAAAACCAATGTTGAAAAAATTATTCGGACCTTAACTGATTTTGGTTTCAACGTTTTAGATATTAATCCTGAACTTTTGATGGAAGAAGGAAAAGTTATTCAGCTTGGTAAACCGCCATTCAGAATTGACATCCTTACCTCAATAGACGGGATAAATTTCACAGAAGCATGGGAAAGGAAAGTAGTTGGTAGTTATGGAAAACAGACTCTTTATTTCATCAGCAAAGATGATTTTATTAAAAACAAAAAAGCTTCTGGAAGGAAAAAAGACCTGAATGATTTGGAGGACTTAACCTAATAGGATCTGAATTTACATAAAAATTGAAGATATAAATGAAATACAGAAAACTTGGAAAATCAAATATTGAAATCTCAGAAATAAGTCTCGGATGCTGGACTATGGGTGGACTCAATTGGGTTAACGGAGATCCCAACGGCTGGGCCAACGTTGACGAAAAGGAAGTTTCTGAAGCAATTAATTATGCAATTGATCACGGCGTTAACCATTTTGATAACGCGGACGTTTACGGCAACGGAAGAGCAGAAAGAATGCTGGCAAGAATTCTCGGAAACAGAACCAACAACTTTATAATAGCTACAAAAGTTGGATGGTTTCCCGGTACAGCAGCACACGCTTTTGAACCCGCACACATTCGCCATCAGTGCGAGCAATCATTAATTAATCTGAAAAGAGATTACATAGATCTTTATTATTTCCACCACGGACATTTTGGTGATAACAATGAATATCTTGATGGCGCAGTTGAAGTAATGTACAGACTAAAAGAAGAAGGCAAGGTAAGATTGATCGGTCAATCAGCATATTCACACGAAGATTTTCAGAAACTTGTTCCTAAAGTAAAACCGGATGTTTTGCAGAGTTATGCAAATGCAATGGAAAGAATATTTATTGATGATGGAGCCCCAACAAGAAGGCTGATGGAAGAAAACCAGATTTCATTTGTTGCGTTTAGACCAATTGGGCAAGGTTTGCTACTCGGTAAATATGATAAGAACAATCCTCCGAAGTTTGAAGATGGCGACCATAGAAAAGGACTTTCAAAATTTTCGAAAGAGAGCTTAGAAGCACTTGAACCAAAGATGAATAAAATAAAGGAGAAATTCGGCTCTTCAGTCGAAGAACTTGCAAGAGTTGCGATGCAGTTCCTGCTTCATTACAAATTTATGGGAGCCGTTATTCCCGGCTTCCGAAATCTTAAACAAGTTAAGACTAATTTAGCAGCAATGGATAAACCATTAACTGATGATGAGTTTGAGTTTGTGAAGAGTGTTTTTGATAGTTAGAGGGTAAAAGAAATATTTATTTTTCTACCTTTGACACTTCTTAATCTATTTATTCAATTATTGTAATTATTGGATATTTGTATTTATTCGGGAACCAGTCAAGTTTCGGTGTTTCTCCTCTATGAAGTTTGTACCATTCGTTAAATATAAACCACTCAAATTTATCATAAGGGCTACGGAACCGGCCTTCAATAAATAAATCAGCAACTACTATGAATTCATCAAGGGGTAAAGGTCTAAAGTTACTACAATAATCACCATCTCGGATAGTATATACAATCGTTCCTTCAAAAAAATCATTCGGTTGAAGATATACATCACAATCTGCCGCAACCGGATCACAAGGCGATATTATATAAGAGGGTGAATGATTTTCATTATATAAACCAATGAAACCAAAAGGTTGCCAGCAGCTATAAATAAAAATATGTATCATTCTGTTTGTTACATTAGTAAACCTGCCAGTAAATGCTATTAAATCTCCCGCTCTGTATTCTTTTTTGTCCGTCCATCCTTCAATCAACAACAACTGTTCAAGCTCTTTCCTCGGGAGGTTTCCAACACTGTCAACATCCAGAGAATCCAATTTCACTTTACCGCCTACAAGAACGTACTGTGCAGAGTCCATTTCGAATTCATTAACGAAATAGTAAATCTTAAAAGTACCATCATAAATAGAATCTTCTTCACTAAATTGTAAAGAATAATTACCGCTTGAATCTGTACCTGCACCACGATTCAAACTGTCCAAATAAACCAACGCATTACTGTGTTCAGTTTGGTTTTCTAATATTACCTTTCCTTTAAGCTCTTGTGTGTAAAGAGTGGAATCATAAATTGGTGGTTCAGATATTGGTGGCTCAGGTGGGGGAGGAATAATTTCTTCATTGCAGTTAAATAACAACAAAATAATTATGATTGAGCCGAAACATTTACTAAGAATATAAAATGACTTTTTTTTTATCATTGCTTTCCTATTAACATCTCTAAAATAGCCAAATAGCGATGAGAGTCAAGTTGCTGAAACAGTACTTTTGCTTGCCAATTATCAACTAAAATTTAGCTCTGTAATCAATTCGGTGGCATCTTCAAGTGGGTGGATGATTGCAATCCTTTTGAAACTTCAGGTAGTATTCCCTTCTGAATATAAACTGGTCTTATATGCTTTCTGAGAGATGGTAAATTCTTGTAAAATAGCAAAGCTCCGGCGAGACAAATTATTCCACTAGATAAAACAGTATAAGGTGCACCGATTGTGCTTGCAAGTGATCCAGCCATAAAACTTCCAAATGGTGCTGTGCCCATAAATGCCATTACATAAAGACTCATTACTCT
This sequence comes from Ignavibacteria bacterium, assembly GCA_029863735.1. The sequence continues at coordinate 1,357 of JAOTUT010000127.1, read as the reverse complement.
GCCGCGTTTATCATCATCAACCAAAGTTTGAAGCAAAGTGTTTGTAGAAGCCATTTGCATCATCATTCCAAAACCGGTAAAAAGCATAAGTGCAACAGACAAATAAATATTTTTTGAAAAAGAAAAGAATAAAAGACCAAGCGAAAAAACAGCTGTGGCCATTGATATCCATCTACCTAAACCTAAAACTGATTTTCTTGATGCCAGATAAATAGCACCAATCAAAGCACCGCAACCAACTGCACCGAATAAAAATCCTAGTGTGTGGGCGTTTCCATGTAAAATATCTTTTGCAAACACCGGCATCAAAACCGTGTAGGGCATCCCGGTTAAGCTTACCAATCCGATTAATAATAGAAGGACGCGGATAGGTTTAAAGTTGTATGCATACTTTATTCCTTCCTTCAATCCTTCCAACACTTTTTCTTTTTTATGGTTATTAACACTCGTTGTAATATTCATCATTAATAATGCGACGATAACTGTTAGATAGCTTATGCCGTTCACCAGGAAACAAAATCCTTCTCCGATAGCAGTAATTAAAAAACCTGCCAGGGTCGGACCGATTAATCTTGCAGCATTAAATATTGATGAGTTGAGGGCAATTGCATTTGGAAGATCGTTTCTATCTTCAACCATATCAATTACAAAGCTTTGTCGCGTAGGCATATCAAATGCGTTTATCAATCCGGAAAATAAACTCAGCAAAAGAATTTGCCATATCTGGATTGTGCTGGTCAATGTGAGAAAAGCCAGAATAAATGCTTGAAGCATCGCGAGCGACTGCGTGACAATCAATATTTTATGCTTGTTGTATCTATCTGCCAGCACTCCGGCAAATGATGCTAAGATAAAAGTTGGGATCTGAGATGAAAATCCTACCAGTCCTAAAAGAAATGCAGAGTCAGTCAGGCGATAAACCAGCCAACCGAGTGCAACCTGCTGCATCCAGGTACCAACAAGCGATAAACTTTGTCCGCTAAAAAATAGCCTGTAGTTTTTATGACGCAGGGCTCGTAAAGTTTGCTTAATGAAATCAGAGAACATAAAACAATATCATGAAATTGATATGTTATTAATAAGATTATTTTTGTTTTAGTTTAAAATACGTTTATGCACACAATTTATTTACGGTTTTACGAAGAGTTAAACGACTTTCTTCCTGAAGAGAGAAAGAAAAAACGATTTGTACACAATTATATAGATCGTGCTTCTGTAAAAGATTTAATAGAATCCATTGGTGTGCCTCATACAGAGGTTGATTTAATATTGGTAAACGGTAAATCTGTTAACTTCAAATATTTAATTGATGATAGAGATGAAGTTTCAGTTTATCCGGTTTTTGAATCATTTGATA
>JAOTUT010000126.1 GCA_029863735.1 Ignavibacteria bacterium | reverse complement strand
CTATCGATGATAAACTTGACCCGGTTGTCGGCAGAGATAAAGAAATTGAAAGAGTTGCACAAATCCTTAGTAGAAGAAAGAAAAACAATCCTGTTCTTATTGGAGAACCTGGTGTGGGAAAGACTGCGATTGCGGAAGGATTAGCTCTGCGTATAGTTCAAAAGAAAGTTCCGAGAATACTTCAGGATAAAAGAGTTGTTACTCTTGATTTAGCTGGTCTCGTGGCAGGAACAAAATACCGTGGTCAGTTTGAAGAAAGAATGAAAGCTTTGATGAATGAACTAGAAAAAGCAAGAGATGTTATTTTATTTATTGATGAATTGCATACTATAGTCGGTGCCGGAGGAGCTTCAGGTTCACTTGATGCTTCTAATATGTTTAAGCCCGCACTTTCTCGCGGAGATATTCAATGCATCGGTGCTACAACACTTGATGAATATCGCAAACACATCGAAACTGATGGTGCATTAGACAGACGATTTCAGAAAGTTATGGTTGATCCACCATCATATGATGAAACAAGACAAATTCTCGAGAAGATAAAATTCAAATATGAAGAACATCATCATGTAAAGTATTCTGATGCAGCAATTGATTCTGCAGTTAAATTAAGTAACAGGTATATCACTGATCGTCATCTGCCAGATAAAGCAATTGATGTTCTCGATGAAGCTGGTTCAAGAGTTCATATGGGCAATTTCGAGGTCCCCGAAGAAATACTTGATCTGGAAGAAGAAATAGAACAGGTCAGAAGAGAAAAAGCCGCTGTTGTTAAAAGACAGGATTATGAAGAAGCCGCTCGCTTGAGAGATAAAGAAAGAAATCTTCAGGCTGATCTTGAATCAACCAAAAGAGAATGGGACGCTAAAACAAAAGATATCGTACACGATGTTAACGAGGAAGATATCGCCACAGTTGTTGCTATGATGACAGGAATTCCTGTTAACCGAATCGCTCAGACTGAATCAGAAAAGCTTCTTAAAATGGACGAAGCCCTTAAGCAGTTTATTGTTGGTCAGAATGAAGCAATCAGCAAGCTGACAAAGGCGATTAGAAGAACAAGAGCTGGATTAAAAAATCCGAATCGACCAATTGGAAGTTTCATTTTCTTAGGTCCAACAGGAGTTGGAAAAACCGAATTGTGCAAAGCTCTTGCAAGATATCTTTTTGATTCTGAGGGTTCACTTGTAAGAATTGATATGAGCGAGTATATGGAGAAATTTTCAGTGTCACGTCTTGTTGGTGCACCTCCGGGGTACGTTGGTTACGAAGAAGGTGGACAACTTACTGAAAAAGTAAGAAGAAAACCTTATTCGGTTGTTTTATTTGATGAAATTGAAAAAGCTCATCCGGATATTTTCAGCATTCTTCTTCAGGTATTAGATGATGGAATTTTAACTGATAGTCTTGGCAGAAAAGTAGATTTCCGGAATACAATTATCATTATGACTTCTAATGTTGGAACGAGAGATATAAAAGATATCAGCTCATTCGGATTTGGGGATTCAAGACCAAAAGACCAATATGATAAGATGAAAGATATAGTTGAAGAGGCAATGAAAAAATTATTTAATCCAGAATTCCTTAATAGAATTGACGATACAATTGTCTTCAGAAATCTTGATAAAGAAGATATAATGCAGATCATCGACATCGAAACAAAAGATCTGTATAAGAATCTTGAAGAGAATAAAATGGATTTAATTCTTGATCAGTCATCGAAAGAATTTTTGGTTAACAAAGGCTATGATGAAAAATATGGTGCCAGACCATTGAGAAGAGCAATACAAAAATATATTGAGGATCCACTCGCAGAGGAAATTCTCAGAGGCTCATTTAAAGAGGGCACAAAGATAGTTGCCAAGCATGTTGAAGGTGCAGATGATCTTGTTTTTTATGATGAGGCTCTGGATTTGGAAAAACCTGGCCAAGAATCTAAAACCCCCGGACAGATAGAAAACTAAAACAACTATTATCTTAAATCATTTTCAAAAGCGTATTTTTCGAATACGCTTTTTTATTATCAAGAAATAAATTTGGAGGAACTATGTCACTACTATCTCAAGATGAAATATTAAAAAATCTTTCTTCCTTATCTGGCTGGATGCAAGAGGAAAAACAGATTGTAAAACAATATCAGTTAAAAGATTTTGCTGAGGCGCTCGCTTTCGTAAATAAAGTGGGAGCTGAAGCTGAGAAGTTGGATCATCATCCTGATATATTAATTCACTCCTGGAACAAAGTGAAAATCACAGCCTCAACTCACAGCGAAGGCGGCCTCACAAAAAAAGATTTTCAGCTCGCAGAAAAAATTGAAGGACTTAAATAATTATGACGGAATCAGAAATACTGAGCGTCTTTAAAAAAACGGGTGCATTGCTTACCGGACATTTTCTTTTAACTTCCGGAAGACATAGCGACAGGTATTTCCAATGTGCAAAAGTTTTACAGTATCCTGAGTACACACAGATGCTCTGTAAGATGATAGCAGATAATTTCAGGAATACCCAAATAGACACTGTAATTGCACCAGCAATTGGCGGACTCGTTGTCGGACAAGAAGTTGCACGGCAGTTAAACAAAAGATTTATCTTTGCTGAGAGGGAAGATAAGAAGCTTTCCTTGCGACGAGGATTTAGTTTGGATGAAAATGAAAAAGTTCTTCTATGTGAAGATGTTGTCACTACCGGTGGTTCGGTCTTTGAAGTGATTGATATTGTAAAAAGTAACAGCGCAAAAGTTGTTGGAGTTGGTTTTATTGTTGACAGAAGTAATGGTAAAGTGAATTTCGGATACCCTCAATTCAGCACATTAAAAATAGAGGTTGTGTCTTATCTTCCTAAGGATTGTCCTCTATGCAGGGAAGATATTGAGCTAGTAAAGCCGGGTTCGAGGAAAATAAAGTAAATTTGATTGTCACACTGAGCTTGTCGAAGTGTGACATTATTCTTATGAAGGATTATTTTGTTTACATACTGAAGTGTTCAGATGATAGTTATTATACTGGCGTCACAAATAATTTAGAGCGTCGTATAAATGAACATCAATCAGGTTTAATAAAAGGTTATACAAGTAATAAACTACCAATAACATTAGTGTTCTCTGCCTGATTCGCTGATATAAATGAAGCAATAAGATTTGAAAAGCAAGTAAAGGGCTGGAGTAGAAAAAAGAAGGTAGCGCTTATAAACTCCGATTTTGAATTATTGATAAAACTTTCCAACACAGAATCCAAAAATAACCGTCATCCTTCGTCAGGCTCAGGATGACAATGGAGCCTTTAATTTTTCCTGTCACACTGAGCTTGTCGAAGTGTGATACTAATAATTACTTTAACTCTATCGCTCAAAAATCCTATCTTTGTATTGTAAAATTTTTCAACTGATTACTAAGGAAGGTTAATGAAAATAATTTTTCTAATTCTGCTATCCATTACGGTTACTTACTCTCAATTAAATTTTGACGATTACTTCGAGGACAAGACTCTTCGACTAGATTATTTTCACACAGGTGATAAGGAAAATAATTATTATTCATTTGATGAGTTGATTGAAGAACCTTATTGGGGCGGTTCAAAAGTAAACCTGATTGATAAGTTCAATTATGGCAGGTACAAATTTGAAGTTTATGATGTAGCAAGCAATAAATTCATTTATTCCAGAGGTTACTCAACAATATTTAATGAATGGCAGACAACTGAAGAAGCAAAGAACACATTAAAAACTTTTAGTGAAACGGTTGTTTTTCCTTTTCCGAAAAAACCTGTCTCAGTGATTTTTTACGCATCCAACAGGAAAAACGAATGGATAAAAAAGTTTGAGTATGAAGTCAATCCCGAAAATTATTTTATTAAAACAGAAAGAGTTGATGAATACAAAAACTTTGAAGTTCTGAAATCAGGTGATCCATCATTGAAAGTTGATATCGTAATCATCCCTGAAGGGTATGCAGTTGAGGAAATGGAAATATTTAAAAATGATTGTGACCGATTTTCTGAGTATCTTTTCAACTCTTCACCTTTCAAAGAAAATAAAGATAAGTTTAATATTTGGGGAATAGAAGCTCCCTCAAATGAATCAGGAACTGATATTCCTAAAGAAGATATCTGGAAAAAAACTTTGGTCAATTCATCTTTTTACACTTTCGATCTTGAGAGATATGTCATGACTTACGATAATAAAACATTAAGGAATGTTGCATCGAATGCGCCTTACGATCAGATTTACGTTCTGGTTAATTCTGATAAATACGGTGGTGGTTCCATTTACAACCATTACTCAATGTGTGTAACTAAGAATAAATACTTTGAATTTGTAGCAACTCACGAATTCGGACACGGTTTTGCTTCCCTTGCCGATGAATATTATACATCTGATGTTGCTTACCAGGATTTTTATCCACTAGATGTTGAACCGACTGATCCTAATTTGACCACTCTTGTTGATTTTGATTCTAAATGGAAAGATCTTGTTGAAGATTTAACACCAATCCCAACACCTGATAAGGATGAATATAAAGACAAAGTCGGTGCATTTGAAGGTGGGGGTTATATGGAAAAAGGAATTTACAGACCAGCACACGATTGCACAATGAAATCAATTAAAATTGATAACTTCTGTCTGGTTTGTAAAAGGGCTATTCAGCAAATGATATATTTTTATTCGGAATAAAATTATGGCAATAGATCAAAAAAAATTACACAGGCTTGTTGAGTCAATAGCTTCAGGTAAATTTAAAACTGAAGAGGAAATGTTAATTACTACAGTAAATGAAATTGTAGGTAATGAAAATATTGATATAACCGGCGGCAGAATCTGGAAATTGGACGAACAGAATGAGACATACAGTCTTTTATATCAAACAGGAAAAATCGAAAAGATTGATACCAAATTTCAAATTGATATACATAGGTATGCTATACTTGATTTGATTGCGAAGCAAAGAACCATATTTGGCAAGGAAACTATTAGTACACTTCGAAAAAAAGGTATATTCAAGTACTCAGCTTCGGGTGTTGGCGGCAGGAAGAAAATTAAAGAAAAATATTACTATGAATACCTGCTTGCGATGAATAGTGAAAAGATTGATGAAGAATTCAGAATAAATCTGAATATAATTGCAACCACCTTAACATTTCAAATAAAACAAAGAAGATCGTCAGCAAGTGTTAATTATCTTAAAGCTGATATTGATAAAGCACGACAACTGCAGAAAAGCATACTCCCGGAACATGAATTTAATTTCCATGATTATGAATTATATGGGGTAACCAATCCGGCCGAAATAATCGGAGGTGACTTTTTTGATTATCTTGAACATGGCGATGAAAAAGACAGACTTGGTGTAACTATTGGTGATGCTGCAAGTAAAGGAGTTGGAGCCGCTGCAGAAGCAATGTACATAGCTGGTGCACTGCGAATGGCAAGCGGTTTCGAAATAAAAATTGTTGCCTTAATGCGAAGATTGAATCAGCTTGTAAACAAAATTTTTGAGGATGATAAATTTGCATCTCTTTTTTACGGAGAATTGTCAACTCATCGTACTGGGTTATTTCTATA
>JAOTUT010000347.1 GCA_029863735.1 Ignavibacteria bacterium | reverse complement strand
GCTGAACAACATAATTGCTATTACCTTCTTTCCACTCACTTTTATCTCCATCAATACCCACGTTAAGATCGCTTAGAATATCCATTGAAAAACCATCGGTAATTGTTGTTTGATCATCGGCTCCTTGAATTTGCTTTAAGTTAATCAATGTATCACCCTCAGAATAATCTATCAGGGAATAATATGGATGAGAATTGTTATGGTATTTTGTTGAGTCTTCAAATTCCAATCTATAAGTATGGAAGCTTCTCACCGAGTCCGGATCCAGAATTGTTACAGATACCATTCCGGTTCCGGGTCCTGATCCAAAAAAGTTATTTATTCCTGGTGATATAAAACCGGCGGCAGGAGCCCTGGGTGTAACCACTGCAGTATTGATATCAGTGGTAATGATTCCATCAACACCTATTTTTATTATGCTGGTGTTTTCGGCTGGTGAAATTCCTTCCAGATTTCCCTCAATTGTTGTTGTTGTAAAACCCTGATCGTAAGCAACAACGGCATAGTAATATGTTTGTCCATTCTGAACCGTAGTATCAACAAATGAATGCTTTAATCCAGTATCATCGCCCAGGTTGTACTTTGCCCCATTAACATCTATAGGGTGTAAACCTTTTACTCCATCTACCAAATCGAACAGGACAATCGGTTTGCGAAAAGTCGATTTGCCATATGCATCGGTAATAATTTTATTTTCTAAAAATGCAAATTCTGTTGAGCGGTAAATCTTATAGCCTTCGAAATTATATTTTTGATAAAATGCATCAAAACTGAGTTCTGATCTATTGCCCCAATACAATGTTACTTTACGATCTCCAGGAATTACCTTTATTATTGGCTTTTCCGGTGGCTTTGCAAAATGGTAATTAGCATTGTAAATCTGCTGAACTGTTTTCTTCCGCCGGAAAATATCATCCCTATCAATTCCAAAAATTAATCCCATCGAAAATCTTTCAGTTTCTCCTGTTTCCTGGGGTGAACCAAGAATTGTAGAATATGTATTTCTTCCAAACAAATGAAATATGTAACTTGAAAAATAGTTTGCCAGATTTACACCGATTAAAGACTGTCCGTGTGGAGCTGGTAAATCTGAAAGCACTTCCCAGTTTTGTTCATCATTGTGTAATTCATATGTGTGTACTGCAAAAATTTGAAAACCTGTTAATCCTAATTGATCTGATTCATCCTTATCTAATATTCCAAAATCCGGTTCCCCCTGATCGGGTCTGCCGTTAGCTTGTGTTCCATCCTCGTCAGGCCCTTCGTATTCATTATCAAAGGGTCCTATTCCATCCGTGCCGACATCATCTCTTAGAGGTTCACCTTCTTCCCATTCGCCACTTTCGTCAACATCAAAGAAAGGATCCCAATTGGCATTTTCATCTGCATCCCAGTGAGGTTTCCAGGAATAGTTATAGAACTCTTTAAATCTTAACGTATCTTGAAACGGATTTAATAAAAACGGATCTAAATTCGGATCAGAGATAAATACGTTTGGTTCATTATCTCTTTTTTCATCAGTAAGACCATCCCGATCATTATCACTATGGTCATCCTGAATACCGGGACTTTCAAGAAAAGCATAGGCTGCATAACCAATCGGGAGCCAACCACCAGGGTCACCTCCTGGACAATTATCACACCAGGCATAGGAAATATCATTAAGCTCGTCATAATCCCCGGCATTATTAGATGAATTAGCTCTTCCGCCAATTCCCCAATCAATATATTGCGCGAAAAGAGTCTTTTCATAATCAGTTGTACTCATATTAGTTATTTCGTAGTACCAAAAAATTGCATCTTCAGCAAGAACCTGTGACCACTGAAATCCCCTGGTTCTGACTTGCATTCCAAGTCCGCCACGATCAGGATCTTCATTATCACAATAAAAATTGTTAAACAATATATATTGCCTGTCTTCGTTATCATCAAAAACAAAGAAAGTTTCCAAATCGGCATTTTTTACTCCCTTACCAAAAAATCCATTCCATACTCCATCCCAATCCGATAATCTATCCGGCCAATGTAAAGGCCAGGTATTTTCATCATCACTTCTTGCTATAGTTGAATTATAAAGATTATCATAACCTGGTAATGCGTACCAGCCCCAAGTAACACCTGTAGCAGGATCATGACGTGTGAACTCATAATAATTTGTTTCAAGCGGATGGATAATGTTGCCAGCAGGGTCCTGCGTTTCTGCCTGAACAATTATCGCGATCCCATCAATGTATAGGTGACCTGAACCTTTAGGCCATGCACCATTTGCGCCCTGTTGATTATTTTGCCAATCTGCAATCTCACCGAAATTTAGATAGATAGTCTCCACCAAATTTCCATCCATATAACCTGTCTTAGTGTTATTGTGGTTCCCTTTATTTTTATCAACAACTCTCTGTGCTAAAATCTGAGAGGGAAGAAGGATTATGCACACAATTAAAATAATTTGAATATTTAATAATCTATTTTGTTTTCTTAGTTTCAATTGAAAATCTCCAAGGTTTTATATACTTAAAATTCAATGGATGCACCCAATACAATCTGCCTTGGTGCAGAATAATAATCGGGTCTGGTATAAAATTCTTCAAGTGTATTCACTCCGCGTGGCTGTTGATTTGTCCGGGTTAGTTCTAGGGTATATCCGGCTCTTCCGGTATCCGTAAAAATTTCCAATTCATTTGCAGTATCTAAGAGATTATATATTTTTAGGAATAGTGAAAATTGCTGGTTAAATACATTGAAGTATTTTGTCATGTAGAGATCTATATAAAAAATGGATGGCCTATTATCACTATTTTGCAAACCGGTTCTCTGATCCTGGATAGCAGGTGTATATGGCAATCCTGTTCCCCATCTGCCTATTGAACTAATAATAAAATCTCCCGGAACACCTGTTGT
>JAOTUT010000125.1 GCA_029863735.1 Ignavibacteria bacterium | reverse complement strand
TGAGTATTACCTACGACCGTTGATCGAATCTAATATTGAAAATCTCAGAAACATAAGAATAGGAACAAAAGCACTTGGCTACTGGCCAAACAGATTTATTACAGATGATGATGCAGACGATCTCCTAAGATTATTTGAAGACGTAAGAAAAGCTGGAAAGCATCTGGCTTTTATGGCACACTTCAACCACTCTGTTGAGCTCGAAGGAGAAGCTGTTGCTACTGCTATCAGGAGGGTTCTGGATAGTGGGGCTGTTATCCGAACTCAGTCTCCCGTTCTTAAACACATTAACGATGATCCCAAGGTTTGGTCTGATATGTGGAAAAAGCAGGTTGAGCTGGGATGTGTTCCATATTACATGTTTGTTGCACGTAATACCGGAGCCCAGCATTATTTTTCGATCCCACTGGTTGATGCGTGGCAACTTTTCAGAGAAGCCTATCAATCAGTAAGTGGAATCTGCAGGACCGTACGAGGACCGAGTATGTCTGCTCTTCCCGGTAAAGTACAGGTTCTTGGTATTAGTGAGGTTGCCAATCAAAAAATAATTACACTGAGAATGATACAGGGGCGAAATCCCGATTGGGCTGCCAGGCCCTTCTTTGCAGAATATGATGACCAAGCACTTTGGTACACGGATCTTAAGCCTGCGTTTGGCGAAGAGAAATTTTTCTTTCAGGATGAGCTTGAAAAAATCCTAAAACCTGACGAAATTGAGATAGATTACGAATAAATTAATGCAAAGCAACAATTCCTTCGATCTCAGTCTTAATCTGAATGTAAGAGGTATGCCTTTGTCGGCCACCCTTCACATTAATGAGCTATCAAATAAACTTAAGCAGCAGGGAAAAAAAGTTTATAAATTTGGGCTCGGACAATCACCGTTTCCTGTTCCCAAGGTAGTTGTTGATGAGCTACGCATAAATGCATTTCAAAAAGACTATCTAGAAGTCAAGGGATTAAAACCTTTAAGAGAAGCTGTCGCAGAATATCACTCACGAAGAAATGACATTCATTGCGGTGCCAATAGCGTGCTGATTGGTCCCGGATCTAAAGAGTTAATGTTTCTATTGCAGTTTGTTTATTATGGGGAATTGGTAATCCCAACTCCAAGCTGGGTTTCGTATGCACCACAGGCAAAAATTATTGGGAGACAAATTGCCTGGATAAAAACTAAAGAAAAAAATAAGTGGCATCTGCTTCCAGAAGAACTTCATAAGATTTGTGAAAATGACAACTACAAACCCCGAATTGTTATTCTTAATTATCCTTCAAATCCAACCGGCGTATCATACAGCTGCGAAGAGCTTCAGGAACTTGCAGATGTTGCCAGAAGGTACCGTGTTATTCTTCTTTCAGATGAGATTTATGGTGAGCTTAATTTTAAAGGAGACCATTGTTCAATTGCCCGCTTTTATCCGGAAGGAACTATTATCTCGGGCGGACTGAGTAAGTGGTGCGGTGCTGGAGGATGGAGATTGGGCACATTTACTTTTCCGGATTCGCTTGCTGGATTATTGGACGGGATGGCCGTGGTTGCAAGTGAAACTTTTACTTCTACAAGTGCACCCATTCAATACGCTGCAATCAAGGCTTTTAATGGAGGAATAGAAATAGAAAGATACCTCTGGAACGCTCGTAAAATCTTAACTGCTTTAGGAATGCAAGTTCGCAACATACTTTCCAGCGGTGGTATTGACAGTCCCGAGCCCGAAGGTGCTTTTTATCTTTTTATCAACTTCAATAATTATTCAGATAAGCTAAAATCTAAAAACATTTTTACTGGCCTGGACTTAACTTCCAGATTGCTGGAAGACGCTGGTGTAGCTCTTTTACCGGGAAGCGTTTTTGGCAGACCAGAGGAGGAGTATACGGCCCGTCTTTCATATGTTGATTTTGATGGTGCAAAAGTGCTGGCCGCAGCAGAAATTATTCGTCCAGAAGATCCTTTGCCAGATGAGTTTTTCAACACGTTTTGCTCTCATATGCTGGAAGGCGCCAGAGCAATTGTTGATTGGGCTAAATCGCTCTGAACTAAATCTTTCTAAATAATATTCTGCCTCAGATAAAAAATGAATTATCATTAACTTTGCCATCAATTTTTACTCTCATTTTCAATTAAAAAATATGTTCAATAAAAACCGCCTTAAAGTTCTGATTTCTTTTTTACTTGTCATGCTGCCTTTTTCATTTCTTACAGCACAAACAATTAATCTAAAAATAATTGAAACGAGCGATGTCCACGGAGCGCTTGTTGCTTATGATTTGATCAACAACCAGGAGACAAGGGGTTCTCTTGCTCGGGTTCATACTTATGTGCTTAAAGAGAAAAGGGTGCCGGGCCAGGAAGTAATTTTGCTGGACAACGGGGATATGCTTCAGGGAGATCCAATGGCTTATTATTATAATTATATAGATACGACGCAAATAAATATTTACGCTGATGCTATGAATTATATGAATTATGATGCTGCAACCATTGGCAACCACGATATTGAAACTGGTCACGATGTTTACGATAAATTCAGAAGGGAAATAAATTTTCCCTGGCTTGCTGCGAATGCAATTAATACAGAAACAGACGAACCCTATTTTGAACCTTACACCATAATTGAACGAGGCGGAATAAAAATAGCCGTGCTCGGATTGATTACGCCCTCTGTTCCAAGCTGGCTTCCGGAATTTTTATGGAAAGGACTTGAGTTTGAAGACATGATAGAATTTGCAGAAAAGTGGGTTCCGATAATTCAGGAAAAGGAAAAACCAGACTTGCTAATTGGGCTTTTTCATTCCGGAGTAGAATTCACTTATAATGATGAAGACGAAGATACATACAAAAATGAAAATGCTTCTCAGCTTGTTGCAGAAAGAGTTCCTGGCTTTGATGTTGTTTTTGTAGGACACGACCATGCCGGATGGAATTTTAAAATAGAAAATGAAGATGGGGATAGTGTTCTGATTGTTGGTCCCTTGTCCAGGGCAAGATCAATTGCTGTTGCCAACATCGAAATGGATTTTGACAGCGTTGGGGGGAAATGGATCCGTAAAAATGTATTGGGCGAAATTGTAGAAACAAAAAATTACATGGCCGACGATCACTTTATGAGTAAGTTCCTGATGGACCTAAACATTGTTAAAAACTTCACTGAAACACCTCTTGGACAAATCACAAAGTCTATTTCTTCCAGTGAATCTTTATTCGGTCCATCGGAATTCGTGGACCTTATCCATACGGCTCAACTTGAAATAACCGGTGCTGATATTTCCTTTGCCTCACCACTTTCATTTAACGCAACAATCGATAGCGGATGGATAAAAATAAAGGAATTGTTCAAGCTTTATCATTACGAAAACTATTTATATACAATGAGCTTGACCGGAGAAGAAATCAGGGATTATCTTGAATACTCGTTCGGCAACTGGTTTAATCAAATGTCAAATGAATCAGATGATCTTTTACGTTTTAAACATAATGAGGACGGCAGCATCAAATATTCCTCAAGAACTGGCTCGCCCGAATTGGAAGAAGTATATTATAACTTTTCTTCCGCTGCAGGAATTAATTATACAGTTGATATTTCACAACCTGCAGGTGATCGCGTGAACATTACCAAATTGAGTGACGGGACGCCATTCGACTTTGATAAGACTTACACGGTTGCAATAAATTCATACCGTGGAAGTGGGGGCGGAGGATTATTAACGCGTGGAGCTGGAATTTCACCGGAAGAGTTACCAGAAAGAATTATCAAATCAACTGATCATGATATAAGATATAACCTGATGCGGTGGATAAAAGATAAAAAAATTATACATCCCTTGATTATTGGAAACATTAAAATGGTGCCAGATAGTTGGTGGAGTGATGCCAAAGCAAGAGATTATGAGATACTGTTCCACCGAAAACATTCTCCGGTTGAGACTAAATCAGAAGAACCAACTCAGTAAAAACAATCGCAAAAAATTATGGGCACAGATAAAAGCAAACAACTTTTCGAAGAAGCAAGAAAATATATTCCAGGTGGAGTAAACTCGCCCGTTAGAGCATTTAAATCTGTTGGTGGAGATCCTTTATTTATCACAAAGGGAAAAGGTTCAAAATTTTGGGATGTGGATGGTAACGAATACATCGATTACATTGGAAGCTGGGGGCCACATCTATTTGGACATAATCCATCGTTTATTAAAGAGTCGCTATTAAAAGCAATCGATAACGGAACAAGCTTTGGCGCACCAACAGCACTCGAAGTAGACATGGCAAAATTAATACTTGACCTTGTCCCTTCGGTTGAAATGGTAAGAATGGTAAACAGCGGAACCGAAGCAACAATGAGTGCAATACGAGTAGCACGTGGTTATACAGGAAGAGAAAAGTTTATCAAATTTGAAGGTTGTTATCACGGGCATGCAGATTACTTTTTGATAAAAGCTGGTTCTGGTGCTCTAACATTGGGAGTTCCTACTTCTCCAGGAATTACAAAAGGAAATGCAGCTGATACTTTGCTTGCGGATTACAATGATATTAACTCAATTAAAAAATTAGTTTCTTCAAACAAAAATGAAATCGCTGCTGTAATCATTGAGCCAATTGCCGGTAATATGGGTGTAGTAAAAGCAAATGATGCTTTCATTAAAGAACTCCGTGCAATCTGTGATGAAGAAAAAATTGTTTTGATATTTGATGAAGTGATGACGGGCTTCAGAGTTGCTGCTGGTGGCGCTCAGGAAGTGCTTGGTATAAAACCAGATCTTTCAACTTTCGGAAAAATTATTGGCGGCGGATTGCCCGTCGGTGCTTTTGGCGGGAAAAAAGAAATAATGGAGAAAATAGCTCCGAGTGGTCCTGTTTACCAGGCGGGGACATTGAGTGGAAATCCTTTAGCGATGGCTGCTGGATACGCGGCATTAAAATATATCAAAAATAATCCTGGCATTTACAATGAGCTGGAAGAAAAATCCTCTTATCTTGAAAACGGATTGAAAGAGAATCTAAAATCCGTTGGAAAAAATTATGCGATGAACAGAGTTGGTTCGATGATGTGTATGTTCTTTACTGAAGAACCTGTTGATGATTTTAAATCTGCTGTAAGTTCTGATACAAATCTTTACGGTAAATATTTTCACGAAATGCTGAATCGAGGAAATTATCTTGCGCCTGCGCAGTTCGAAGCTTTGTTTGTTTCTACGGCTCATAACAAGGAAGATTTGGATAAGACAATTAAGGCACATAAAGAATCATTGTTGGCTATTTTAAAGTAATCTATTATCAATTCGTCACTTGATGATTTATAATGATATTTTTTTATGTTTGTGAAAGAAATAAATACAGCCATTTATGGCGCAAAGCCAGCAGAAATTTGTTGTATATGTGTTGTTTTATGGCTGGTATAAACAAGTTGGCAGTAATTCGATATGAAAAATTTCGTTTTAACTAAATTTTAAAAAAATGAAAACAACAGCATTTCTAACATTTGTGGGTGATCAATGCGGAAAGGCAGAAGAAGCGATAAATTTCTACACTTCTATATTTCCAAATTCGGAAATTAAAAGCTTGATAAAATACTCAGAAGGAGAAGCTGGAGGAA
>JAOTUT010000124.1 GCA_029863735.1 Ignavibacteria bacterium | reverse complement strand
CCCTGAACTGATTAATGTTGAAGCACTGATATGAGAATTATAGATATCGAAAAACACGTTCGAGGCGAGTCACAATTTATAGACGACATAAATGTTCCCGAAGGAACACTTTATGCTGCTGTGTTTGATTCGAAAATTGCTCACGGGAAAATATTAAACATCAATGTTGAAGAAGCAGAATCTATTTCCGGTGTCAGAGCCATACTTACTGCAAAGGATATTCCCGGTATTAATCAGGTGGGTGGGATCATCCCTGATGAAACTCTTTTTGCGGAGGGTGAAGTTCAATTTGTTGGAGAACCACTTGGAGTTGTTGTTTCAGATTCTTATGAGATCGCAAAAAAAGCAGCTAACAAAATAAAGATTGATTATGAAAAACTGCCTGTTATTGTTGATCCCCGTGAAGCATTTGAAAAAGGCAGCTTGATAATGCCTCCTCGTACATTTTCTTTTGGAAATGTTGATACAATGTGGGATAAGTGCGATGTGGTATTAGAAGGCAAGGTCGAAAGTGGTGGGCAGGAACATCTTTACCTAGAAACTCAGGGTTGTATTGCAATTCCACAAGAAAGTGGAAAGATTAAACTAATTTCCGCAACGCAGAGCCCGACCACAGTACAAAGAACTGCGGCAAGAGTTCTTGGTGTGGAAATGAATAATATTGAAGTGGATGTTTTAAGATTAGGCGGTGCATTTGGCGGTAAAGAAGATCAGGCAACACACTGGGCTATCATGTCTGCACTTGCTGCACATAAGTTAGGTAAACCTGTAAAGCTTGTACTCAATCGGATGGATGATATCCGAATGACAGGTAAGCGGCATCCTTATTCATCGGATTATAAAATCGGTTTAACATCTGAAGGAAAAATATTAGCATTCGAAGCAACTTATTTTCAAAATGCTGGTGCATTTGCTGATCTTTCACCTGCAATACTTGACAGAACTTTATTTCATGCAACTAACAGTTATTTTATTCCAAATATTAAGACAACAGGAATTAGTTGTAAAACTAATTTACAGCCGAATACTGCATTCCGAGGCTTCGGTGGTCCACAGGGTAAATTTGTTATTGAAGCAGCTATTTATAAAGCTGCAGAAAAAATAGGAATGGATGTTTCAGAAATTCAAAGAAAAAATCTGCTTAAACATGGAGACTCTTTTTATTACGGACAGCCGGTAGAGAATTGCCAGGCAGAGAAATGCTGGATTAAATCAGAAGAAAAATATAATGTTAAAAATCTAAAACGTGAGGTAGAAGATTTCAACAGGAAAAATTACCAATTCAAAAAAGGCATTGCGCTTATGCCTATTTGTTTTGGTATATCTTTCACTAACACACTTCTGAATCAGGCAAGTGCATTAGTTCATGTTTATATAGATGGCAGCATTGGAGTCAGTACTGCAGCTGTTGAAATGGGACAAGGTGTAAATGAGAAAATAAAAACAGCTGTTGCAAAAACATTCTCTGTTTCACACGATAGAATCAGAATTGAAACAACAAATACCACAAGAGTGGCAAATACATCAGCAACTGCAGCAAGTAGCGGAGCTGATCTAAATGGCAATGCTGCTATTCTTGCCAGCAAAAATATTCTTGATAGATTATTAAAAGTTGCAGCAGATGAATTGAAAGTTTCTGACGCACAACAATTGGAATTAAGAAATGAAGTAGTTTTTATGAAAGGAGTAAAAACAAATTTAGTCTGGAATGAATTAATCAAATTGACTTATCAAAAAAGAATAAGTCTGTCTTCCCAGACATACTACGCAACACCAAACATCTATTTTGATAAAGAAACAAATAAGGGCAGACCATTTGCGTACCACGTTTATGGAATGGGAATTATAACTGCTACTCTTGATTGCTTACGTGGGATTTATACAATTGATTCCGTAAAAGTTGTTCATGATTTTGGTAAAAGCTTAAATCCTGTTATCGATCTTGGCCAGGCAGAAGGAGGAATAGCACAGGGAATTGGTTGGTTAACGGCTGAAGAAGTTATGCATTCCGATGAAGGAAAATTATTATCAAATAGTCTATCGACATATAAAATTCCTGATATTTATGCTGCACCGAAAGAAATAGAAGTTACATTTTTAGAAGATTCCGAAAATCAATACGGACCTTTTAATTCAAAAGCAATTGGTGAACCTCCATTAATGTATGGCATAGGCGCTTACTTTGCAATTTTAAATGCTATGAAAGCATTCAGACCTGAGAAGAAATTTGAGATTAATGCTCCGATTACACCTGAAAAAGTATTGATGAACCTTTACAGTAAAATTGATGAATCGGTACCTGCTTGATTTAATTATAATCCCACACATAAATTATGAATGAAGTTACACTCTGGAATTTTATATTAAAAATGATTAGCTCAGATAAAAAAGCTGTATTACTCGTTGTTGCCGAATCTTCTAATTCTTCGCCTGGCAGACAGGGATTTAAAATGGTTATTACAGAGGATGCGGAACAGTTTGGTACTATCGGTGGCGGGATAATGGAAAAAGATATGATTGAGTACGCACTTGATCTTCTTTTTGGAAACGAAGCTAAGGTAATTAAAAAACTTCATCACACAGATAAAACTAAATTTGAAAAATCGGGTTTGATCTGCGGCGGATACCAAACGATAATTTTTTGCATTCTTGATAAATCACATACTCAATTAATTGAAAACATACTATCATCAATAAATAAAAAACAAAACGGTAAGCTTACAGTTACCCCGGGAATAATTGAATATCAGCAAAGCGAAGAAAACCTGCCAATTAATTTGCATCATAACACTGATGAAGATTGGCAATACACCGAAACCATAGGTCTGCCTTTGATTGCTTACATTGCAGGCGGCGGGCATGTTGGTTTGGCAGTTTCACGGGTAATGAATTCATTGGGCTTTCACGTAGTAGTTTTTGATCATCGTGAAGATGTGTTTACAATTGAACAAAATGAATTTGCCGATGAAATAATAATTTGCAATTATGAAGAAATCGGAAGCAAGCTAATAGAAGGTGAAAGATCTTATATAATTATTGTTACTCCAATGCACGCAGGTGATAAGGAAACATTAAAATCTGTTATACATAAAAATGTAAAATACATTGGGATGATGGGAAGCAAAAGAAAAATTAAAAGTATATTCGATGCATTGTTAGCGGAAGGTGTAGATGATGAACTTTTTAAAAAAGTGCACACACCTATAGGAATTGAAATAGAAGCAGAAACACCAGAAGAAATAGCAATAAGCATCGCTGCAGAAATTATTAAAGTAAAGAACAGTCAATGAGTGATAAATTTTACAGAATTCCGATTGACAGGCTTTTCAAATGGATAACGAATGAAGAAAAGTTGGGAAGGATTTTTGGATTATATAAAGAAAATCTTTTTACTCCTGGAAAAAATGATCCATTCCAATTCTATAGATACAACCAAATACTCGAAACACCCATTGGTGTAGCGGCAGGACCACATACCCAGCTTGCACATAACATAATTGCATCATGGTTGTGTGGTGCAAGATACCTTGAACTGAAAACTGTGCAAACTTTGGATGAGATTGATGTTACCAAACCGTGTATCGATATGGAAGATGAAGGATACAACTGCGAATGGTCTCAGGAATTAAAAATAAAAGATTCCTATGATGAATACCTTAATGCCTGGATCATTATTCATATACTAAAGCATAAATTCGGCTGGGATATGAATGAGCCCGGATTCATTTTCAATTTAAGTGTTGGTTACGATCTTAAAGGTATACTGAATGAAAACGTCCAGTGGTTTTTTGATAAGATGAATGATTCTTCTCAGGTACTTGAAGAAAAAATAAAAACATTAAAGCCGCTTTATCCTGCAATAGATGAAATTCATATACCTTCCTGTCTATCAGATAATATAACACTATCAACGATGCATGGATGCCCTCCAGATGAAATAGAAAGAATTGGTAAATACCTGATTGAAGAAAGACATTTGCATACCGCGATTAAACTAAATCCCACACTCTTAGGATCAGAGGAACTTCGTTATTTATTAAATGAAAAACTCGGATACGAAATAACTATCCCTGATGAAGCCTTTGAACACGATTTAAAATATCCCGAAGCTTTGAGTATGATAAATTCACTCTCAAAGCTTGCTGATGAAAACGGTGTTGAATTTGGATTAAAGCTTACCAATACACTTGAATCTTTGAACTCAACTAATTGGCTCCCCGGAAAAGAAAAAATGGTTTATACCAGTGGAAGAGCACTTCATCCTTTAACAATTAATCTTGCAAGAAAACTCCAGACGGATTTTAATGAGGAGCTTGATCTTTCTTTTTCAGCAGGTGTGGATGCATTTAATGTTGCGGATGCTCTTGCCTGCAATCTTAAACCGATTACAGTCTGCTCTGATCTTTTAAAGCCGGGCGGGTATTTAAGGCTGCTAGAATACTTCGAAGAACTAAAGAAACATTTTGCACAAGTGAATGCTAATAGTATTAATGAGTTTATTTCTAACCGAAGTAATGGAATAAAAAATATTAATGAGGCAGGTCTTAAAAACCTGAATGAATATTCAAATAATGTAATTGAGAATAAATATTACCATAAGAGTAATTTCCCTTATGAAAACATAAAAACTCCTCGCGAATTAACTGAGTACGATTGCATTCATGCTCCTTGCATAGAAGTTTGCGCAGTTGATCAAAATGTTCCGGAATATATGTATTACGTATCAAAAGGAAATATTAAAAAAGCCTATGAAGTTGTAACTGAAGATAATCCTCAGCCGAACATTACCGGAAATGTTTGCGATCATTTATGCCAGCCAAAATGCACTCGGATTAATTATGATAGTCCTTTATTGATAAGAGGAATAAAAAGATATATTGCTGAAAACGTAGATGTAAAAAGTAAATCTATTGGCAAAGAGAAAAACGGTTTTAAAGTTGCAGTAATTGGTGGAGGACCATCCGGTTTATCGTGTGCATACTTTCTCGCACTTGAAGGCTTGGAGGTTAATGTTTATGAAAGTAAATCGTTTGCCGGAGGGATGGCATCTGGAACAATTCCTACATTCAGATTAAGTGATGATCAGGTAAAAAATGATATCGATTTGATTGAATCTATCGGAGTAATAATTCACTATAACCAAAATGTTGATGAAGAAATGTTTAACCAACTAAAAGTAAATAATGATTTTGTTTACATAGCAGTTGGTGCGAAGGATAGTAAGAAACTTCAGATTCCGGGTGAAGATCTGCCCAGCGTACTTGATCAGTTATCATTTTTATTTAAAGTGCGAAATGGCGAGGCATTCAAACTTGGAAATAGTGTTGCAATTATCGGAGGCGGTTTATCGGCAGTTGATGCGGCAAGAACTGCAAAGAGAATTATCACGGAGAATAGTGAAGTCACGATGATTTATCGTAGAACTAAAAAAGAAATGCCCGTGGGTGATGATGAGATAGAAGCACTGCTTAATGAAGGCGTAAAACTAATCGAATTAACTTCACCTGTTTCGATTACTAAGAACTCTGATGATGATCTTGTCCTTAAATGCAATAAAATGGAATTAGGACGAGAAGATGAAAGTGGAAGAAGGAGAC
>JAOTUT010000123.1 GCA_029863735.1 Ignavibacteria bacterium | reverse complement strand
CAGCTCATGCCGGATGTTTTTCAATGGCTCTAGCAAATTCTTTATCAAAAGAAGGATTCAAGGTTAACTCAATCAGTACCCAAGCAAAAGTTCATCTTGACAAGCTTGATGCTGGTTTCACGATCACAAAAATTGAACTAGATTCAGTAGGTGATGTGAAAGGCATTGATGCTGCAACATTTGCAACACACGCCGAGCAGACTAAATCAGCTTGCCCTGTATCCAGAGCTTTAACTGGTCCGATGGTTATACTTAATGCAAAGTTGAAATAATAAGTTTAAACACCTTAAAATATTAGCCTCGTTTTATGACGGGGCTAAATTTTTGTTATTCATACCTAAACCCTTCCATCACTTTATATTACCTGTGATAAAAAATTTTCCTCACCGCCTCCCTTATCTTAATAAGTTTGATTAGTAAAATGAGCCCCGAATTGAAAACGGGGCTTGTTTATCTTGATTAGCAATAAGATTATATTTGATGAGAAGAGTGAAAAAAATACCTTTAGTTTTACAGGATTCCATTGAACGGCAGCGACCTGCAAAAGAAATGAAATTAAACCGTAAGCAAATATATTGGATTAGCCAGGTTACCGGCTGGTCTTCTTTCGTTGGAATAAATCTCTTCATCATCTCATCCTACGAGGAGGTTACCTGGCAGAGAATTTTAGTCTGGGTATTTCTTGGTCTTCTTGGGATAATTTTTACTCACTTTCTGAGAGGAATAATCAGAAGAAAGAACTGGCTCAATCTCCCCCTTAAGAACACGATACCGAGAATACTTATATCAAGCGTAATTGCTGGAATAATTATTTATGCACTTGTCTTTGCAGTAAGTTATATTGCAGGAACATTTAAGCAGGACGAGTATAATTTTGCAAAATTAATTGGTGGTGTTATCAACATAAGTATTTTAGTTCTGTTATGGAACTTAATATACTTTGTTATTCATTATATGGAAAATAATAAAAGGAAAGAGATTGAATCATTTATATGGGAAGCAGCAGTAAAAGATTATGAGTTGAAAACTCTTAAATCGCAATTGAATCCTCATTTTATGTTCAATGCGATGAACAGCATACGTGCATTGATTGAGGAAGATCCTGATTCGGCTAAAGTTGCGATAACAAAACTTTCCAACATACTTCGATATTCTTTGCAGATGGAACGAATGGAAAGGGTTCCGCTTGAAGATGAAGTTGAAACTGTAAAAAATTATCTTGATCTTGAAAGAATAAGATTTGAAGACAGACTTAAGTACAAACTTGATATTGATAAAAGCACTCAGAAAATTGAAATTCCACCGATGATGATTCAAACACTTATTGAAAATGGAATAAAGCATGGTGTAGCTAAACGTACTGAAGGCGGAGAGATTCAATTAAAATCAAAAATGATGACAACATCCAACGGTCCAATACTAAAAATTGAAATTAGAAACAGCGGACACTTCAGTGAAGAGAAGTTGAAAAGTTCAAGCGGATTTGGTGTCAGCAATACAAAACATCGGCTAAATCTGCTCTTTGGTGATGACGCACACTTTACAATAAAAAATGAGAATGGAAATACCGTTCTCGCCGAAGTTGAAATTCCTATAGGGTCAAGCAATAACAATTAAGAGGGAAGTAAAATGAAAGCATTAATAATTGACGATGAAAGATTAGCCCGCACAGAATTAAGAAGATTGCTAACACCTTTTAAAGATATTCAGGTAGTTGGTGAAGCGGTTAATTCAGAAGATGCACACGAAAAACTAAATGAATTAAAACCAGACCTCATCTTTCTTGACATTCAGATGCCCGGTAAATCGGGCTTTGAACTGCTGGAAGAACTAGATAGTGTTCCAATTGTAGTTTTTACCACTGCTTACGATGAATATGCCTTAAAAGCCTTTGAGTACAATGCACTAGATTATCTCTTGAAGCCTATCGAACCAAAGAGACTTGAGGAAACAGTAAACAAGCTGATTGAAAAGGGGAGAAAGCGAGCTGCGGTTGAAACTGACTCTGAAATTCTGACAGAACATGACCAGGTTTTTGTAAAAGATGGCGACCGCTGCTGGTTTGTTAAGCTGGAAAAAATCAGACTGCTGGAGTCGGAAGGAAATTATGTTCGGTTATTTTTTGAAGACAACAAGCCGCTGATTCTGCGCACACTAAACTACCTCGATGAAAGACTTGACAGCAAAGTATTCTTCCGTGCAAACAGAAAACATATAATTAATTTAAAGTGGGTTGATTCTATTGAACCGTGGTTGAATGGCGGTTTGCTTGTTAAGATGAAAGATGGACACAAAGTTGAAGTCTCCCGAAGACAGGCAGTTAAGTTTAAAGATATGCTGAGCTTGTAAAAACACTTTGTCATTGCGAATCCCGACACGCGTAATATCGGGTTAGTTCGTCGGGATGAAGCAAACTCTTTATTAATGAAAGATTGCTTCGTCACTACATTCCTCGCAATGACAAGCTGAGAACTAATTAAACAATTCCCACGCTAAACCAAAGCGAATATTTCTTTCCGGCATTGGGTAGTATGGAGTGATGTAATACTCGTTGCCAAACAAATTCTCCCAGTTGAAATAAAATATTGCAACTTTCTTTATTTCCCCTGCTAATGTAAAATCAAGTTTGTTTGTTGGTTCTACTATGACAGTACTTAGATAATAATATCCTGTTGAATTAATCTTTCCAGTATAATAAAATTTAAATCCAGCTTTCAAGTCAAGATTGTCATCAAAGAATCTACCTTTTACATAAATGCCTGCATTAATCTGAAAATCAGGTAAATTTAAAATTCCTTCATGAAGATCATCATATTCTCCTATCCGATAGAGTGATTCTCCATCAAAGTAGTATGAAGAGTTCGTCTCAATCAAAATCTTCCAGAAATAGTAATTCAGATTCAATCCTAAACCTGACAAATTTCCAGTAAGAGCATAGTGTGGATTTTGGTCATATGGAGAAACAAAAATTGTGGGAAGGTAAATACCACTTCGTGTAAAATACTTGAGATTTAGAAAAAGATTATTCCCAGAATAATTTACTCCAGTTTCAAATGTTTCTACATTATCACTGCTCGATATTATCTGTTCAGTTTGTGAGTAGCCAGCATAAAGAGATGATGAATTATTGATGGCAAATTTTAGATCAGCACCGAAACCATTTATACTTTGACTTTTAGAATTCAAGAATGAAAGTTCCTCACTTGCATATTTATAGTAAATTGAAGGAACGAAAAGGTTATCAAGTAAGTTCGCAGACAATATATCGAACCAGATAACGAAGTCTTATCCCAATTTTGAACAGCCCCTGTGCTATCCCAGCTTTGTTGTCTATCCAAATTAATTTTTGTGTCCTCATACACTCCGAGAAGAGCAATTTTAATGAAATTTATTTTTTGATTATAATTAAGCAGCCCACCTAAGGTTTCAACGAAATCTTCATTAGTTGAAGAATTTTGATTAAATGGGTTTTTCAACTGATTAAGATTATATCTGTAATAAAAAGATAAATCCAACTTAGAGTTATCAAATGGTTTTGCGAGAGTCCTTAATCCAAAATTATTCTGCAGCACATCTAGCTTCTGGTTTGGATAAATGACAGGTGCTTCGGGACTATACATATCGATATTAAAACTCGGGGGAATATTTGCTAAGCTGTCAACGTTTACCCCACCATTTAACCCTTGTTTATTAGAGACAAAGTAATACCAGCCTGTTATATTAACTGAATTTGATAAAAAATATTTCAGCTTTGCATTTATTTGCCAGAAAGAAAAAGCTGTATTTGTATAAGTGCTGTCGATGCTTCTGTTCGTCACCTCAAAGGACAGATTCCATCTTTTTGCCAGTAATGCTGAAAATCTTCCATCAATCATTGCCTCAGCATCTGGTCCCTGGTAATATTTAACTCGTGCGTACGGTACGGGAACAACAAAATCTCTTGTAATAAAATTCACTGTAACCGGGTTATTGTATGGTCCATATAAGAATCCACGTGGAGACGGAACAATTTCAATCGAATCAATATCCTCGCTCTGAACCAAATTAAGATCAAGTGAATTTGTGTAACGGTTATTCCATAGTACACCATCAAGCATATAACTAATAGCACTATTACCAACTCCATAAATAAAACTTTCGTTCGGATAACCGATAAAACCAAGATCTTTAATAAAATTCAAATTGAATGATCTTAGCAAGTCTCCAGTATATCGGTAATTTTCAAACAGAAATGTGTTTCTGCCAATTATTGTACTAACGTCCGTAAGCGGTTGCCCCTGGATTGGGATAAGTGTATCGGCTTTGGCTGTAGTTTGTTCAGTTTTCGTTGTGTCTGAAGTGAGAAGAGTATCGGTTGATTCCACAAAGGTAGTATCGAATTTGCTCTGATTATTTTGGATTAATAACGTATCGCCGCTCTGTGGAAAGACAAAAGAAGAGAAAAATAGGAGTACTGATAGCTGTTTTAACATTAATTGTACTTCAGAAAAATCTTCAATTAACAAAATGAAAATATAGAATTATAAAAGAGTAAAAAAATTATAAATCAATCTACTCAAAGAATCGGAAAGTCGATTCTCATTTTAAGCATTATTTACAGGGGTTTGAGCACAATTAATCTTTTAAAAATATTTTGTTTCCAATAAATATTAAGTATTTTTCGAGTGTAAGTAACATTAACATTTAATCGGAGGGACCAAATGGCTAAATCAATGACGAAGAGTCAAGTTATTACGCATCTTGCCACCAAAACCAAAACTACCAAAAAAGTTGCAGCACAGTTTTTGGATGAGTTGGCTCAACTTTCATACAAGCAAGCTAAGAATGAATTCGTACTTCCAGGACTTGGCAAGCTGAAAGTCGCCCAGAGACAGCAGAGAATGGGAAGAAACCCTGCTACTGGAGAATCAATTGTAATTCCTGCAAGAAAAGTTTTAAAATTCAGAATTGCTAAAGCTGCAAAGGATGCTATTCTAAAGTAATTCTGTTTCTCTTATTTAAAGCGAAGGATAAGCAATTGTTCTTCGCTTTTTTATTTTCGTTAATTGAAGAAACTAAAAAGCAAGCTCCACAAGCAACTCTTATTTTACTTTCTGCACTTGCAGCAGTTGATTACTACCCGAATATCGGAATGAAGAAACATAACCAATGCTTGCTACTCGCTGATATAGAGGAACTTAAATAACACACGATTTTTGTCTGATAAAAAAGTCTACGGAAATTCTCATCTCCTCTTATTAACTTTGCTCAACCGTTCATATTATTTATTTAATTTAGCTTAAGATTCAGATGAAAAACATCTACTATTTAATTCCGCTGCTTTTAGTTGCCTTCGGCTGCTCACAAAATCATTCAAATAAAATTCACGATATCATTCAACCAATTAACCTTGAAGAAGGCGTTGAAAAAGAAATTGTAGTTAGTGACCTTTTTTATGCTCCAAATTACAATTTAACCTTCGTACCAAATGAAAACCTGGTTATTGCTCACGACACTGTAAGCAATATATTAAAGTTAAAAGCGAAGGATGGATTTACAGGATTAGATATATTAAAATTTACTTTTGAAAATCAGCAGTATCAGATCCCATTTAAACTTCATCCCA
>JAOTUT010000120.1 GCA_029863735.1 Ignavibacteria bacterium | reverse complement strand
CATTTCGGAAGAGATAACACTGGTTAAATATCTTTCGAGCGGTATATGGTTAATTGCAACAATTTCATTGCCGGTCTTTTGTAAAAGAAGAGAATAGATAAATCTCTGCTTCTCCTTTCTTTCCCAATGGAACTTATTTCCTATTACAACATCTCTTAAAAGGAAAGATTCTGAAATCGGGTCAGCAGGAATAAATTCTATTTTATCATTTACTTTAACTTCGTGCTTGCTGCTTTTGCAGATTATTTCATTATTTTTTATTTCAGCAGCATAAATTCCGCTGAAGTTATCTTTGATCCCTAAAACACTGAAATCTCCATGCAGCTCGAACTTAATAATCTTGCTGGTTAAAATTCCAACACTTATTAACGGTTCTTCTCCAAACAGCATAATTTTTTATCAGGCTAACTAGATTGAAACTTTTTATTATTCTTTACAAAATATACTGAATAGTTTTGTTTGATGAAGTGAGTTTTTTGAGTATAACCTCCTTTATAATTATTTTGACTATGCTCAATTGAATTAAATAAAAAATAAACAGATGAAAAGCATACCTAAACAAAATGTTTCGATAATAGGATTTCCAATGGATCTTGGTGCAGACCGGCGTGGAGTTGATATGGGTCCTTCCGCATTAAGAATAGCAGGTTTGCAAACGAAGCTTGAAGTACTCGGATATAAAGTCAATGATAACGGCGATATAAAAATTGAGATAATGGAAAGACAAAAAATCAAAAACCCGAAACTAAAATATCTGGATGAAATTATTAAAACATCCAAACTGCTGGCCGATAAAGTTGAGAAAGTTTTAGAGAAGGGCGATTTTCCATTATGTATTGGCGGCGATCATTCGATGGCTTTGGGAACTACATCCGGAATTGCTTCCTACTGTGAAAAAAGAAAATATAAATTGGGTGTGATTTGGATTGATGCTCACAGTGATATGAATACAGATAAAACAAGTCCTTCAGGAAATATCCACGGAATGCCTCTTGCTTCACTGTTGGGTCTTGGTTGTGATGAACTGGTAAACCTTCTTGATTTCGCACCAAAACTTGATTCCGCAAATTGTGCTCTCATTGGAATTAGAAGTATTGATGAAGCTGAAAAAGCAAATATTAGGAAATTGAAAGTTCCGATTTATACGATGAATGATATTGACAAACTCGGTATTCACAGGATAATTGCAAAAGTGTTGAAGCAGTTTGGTGAGAATGTTGATCATATACATATCAGTTTCGATGTTGATAGTGTTGATCCTTCAATTGCTCCCGGAGTTGGAACCCCCGTACCAGGCGGACTTAGTTACCGCGAGGCTCATTTGCTTATGGAAACCATTGCGGAATGTGGTTGTATGTCCTCTCTGGAAGTGGCTGAACTGAATCCAATTCTCGACCATAAAAACCAGAGTGCGGCTTTCACAGCTGACCTTATTGCATCCAGTATGGGACAGAGAATACTTTAATGAAATTAAATGATCTGGCATTAATTATTGTTTTGTTCATAATTATAACTTTTCTACTTTCTATATTTAATATTATCTCTATTGACCTCAAAGAGATTTTAGCTTACTCTTTATTAGTAATAGGTGTTACTCTTGTTTACTCTGAAACCATCCGGCAAAACAGGCCATCAGTTTTTCTTGGTTCAATAATATTTCTGTTCGGAGTTTACTTTTTAATTACCGAGAATTTTAATCTGAATATCAGCGATGCTGTTTATGTCCCAATCATTTTAATCTTTGGTGGTTCAGGCTTATTGATGCTTTATATATCAACATCGACACATAGAATTTTTCTGCTTATCTCGATTATTTTTTTGTCCGCAGGAATAACGCTGATTATTGCAAATAGCCATTGGGGCGTAAAGTCTTTTTTTCTTTCGATTTTATCTGTATTAAACTTATTTTGGCCAGTGATGATAATTTTTCTAGTCCTCATTTTTTTAATGAGGGTTAAATAAGACTACAATCAACAAACTTTGTTAATAATCAGAATGGAATATGAAAAGACAGGGTTGCTATGGTATTTATGTTATTTGATAAAAAACAAGGCCAGTATTAAAACTAAAGAAATAGCAAACATTATAAAGCTAATTATTCTATTCTTCTTGACGGTGTTACTCAATGATCCAATTTGACGTTCAAAATGAGTTTTGATGTAATCCCTTGTCAACTTTTCAATTACATCTTTATCGACAACCGCTTTTAAAGGTTCTTTAGCTTCTATTTCCGCTGCCTGATGAATCAGTTTCTCTGGTTCGCTTTTTTCTTTAAATTTACTTACAAACTTAACCGGTTCATCCTGGCTCGTATTAATTTCATCGGTATTGAAATGAATTCCCTCTTCAACTTCAGCAAATACTTTTTCTTCAACTTCGATTTGTTCATTAGTTATATTTTCTTCAGGAGTTTCCTGTACTTCAATACTTTCTTCGAATTCAGAAATTTCTTCAACTAAATGCGTAGGAGCAGGCTTAGGATTTTTAGCTTCAATTTTAGCTTTTATTTGATCCCTGATATTATAAAGCTTCATAGCTGTTTTATCTTTTAGATCACTTGCAGGGTATTTGAGCTCAAGTACCAGTGGAAGATTCGCAATCAGATTTTGATAGTCTCCAAGTACCTTCCAGGGAAACTCACCACCTTCAGCTTTCATCTTTTGCAAATTTTCCTTATCCTTATCGCTAAGGCAGCCTAAGACTTCTAGTTTAATTAGATCTAAGCTCTTTTTCTTATCCATAATACTATTTTGCCTCTGAAACTTTCTGCATTAAATTTCCAAATGCAACCTGCAATTTAGATTTAACAGTCACTGTTGGAATGTTTAACTTCGCAGCAATTTCTCCTTGATCCATTCCACCATAATAGCTCAATTCTAAAACATACTTTTGAGCATCAGTTAAACTACCCAAAGCTTTTTCTATTTGTTCTTTTTTATTAAGAACATCTGCCAATTCAACTGCCTCTATTTCCGGAGATAGTTTCGGAGTTATTACTTCTTTTTCATAATCTTCATTATACTCCGGCATAATTTTGCCACCATTCCTGTTTAAAACATCAATAGCTTTATTACGCGCTAAAGTAATTAACCAGGTATATACGTTGTTAGTCTTGAAATCGAATTGATCTATTTGCCGCCACACAATTACAAATACTTCAGAAAGAATTTCCTCAGCTCTATCTTTATCGGTAACTATTTTTTTTATTAAAGTGTAGAGGATAGGAGCATATCGGTCATACAATTGTTCTAATGCCTTAGAATCATATCCTGCAACCTTTAACATTATTTCAGCATCTGTTAAGGAATTGCTATCAGCCACTTCGGTCTCTCCCTTCTAATATTGATTATTTCTCTGTTAAAACTAAAATTTTTATCAAATAGAAGCAATTTAAGTACCATTTCTAAATGGGGTTAAATGAATAAAAATAGCAGGAATGTCCGGATAATTTTCGGATAGTAATCGCGATGTGTTAAAATAACTACCAGTAAGAATTTAACTTCGATAAATAATTTTATCAAAGTTTAAAGAGGATTGGTACTGTTACCTGCACCTTAATTGCTTTCCCCCGTTGTTTGCCCGGAGTAAATTTAGTTTTTGTAACAGCATCGAGTGCAGCCTCATCACATCCAGCGCCAATGCCTTTAACAACTTCTGCATTGACTACAGTTCCTGTTTCATCAACAAAAGCTCTTATAAATACTTTACCTTCTACCCTAGCTCGTATTGCAATTTCCGGGTATGTAATCTTTCCCTGAATACCCTGCAGTCCTCCTATTGGCTGAGGCATTTCTTCAACTGCTACAAAAAAAGTTGGTTCCTCAGTTTCTTCAATTACTTCCTTTGGTGGTGGAACGGAATTTTCTTCCTCAACTTTCGGTTCTTCCTCATTCACAACTTCCTGAATTGTAATCAATGGAGCTTCTATTGGGTCAGGTAGTTTGGGTGGCGCTTTTGGAAGAACTTTCTTCTCATTCTGAGGTTTGTCTAAAATTTCAACTTTTTGAACTTCATTATTTTCTAATACGGGCTCGAATCCTTTTACACTGTCATAACTAAATTCTTCAATTGCAACAACCACAGTATCCGCGGGTATATTTTCTTCTGCAACCTGAATGGATTCAGTTTTATTCGTGAAAAATAAATAAAAAGATATTGAGGCAATTACTACAAAGAGTAAGATTGAAACTAAAATATATTTTTTAAGTTTTGATGAATTTTCAACTATTTTTTCATCTTTGAAATCGGAATGACTATCACTTGCTAAATCAGACTCTTCATCTTGAGAAAAATTTTCTATTTCATTTGATTGAACTGTTTCTTTTTTTATTGAAATAGTTTTTGATTTAACCTCCATAAAACCACTCTGCGGTTTTTGTGACGATTCTGCTCCAGAGAACGATCCCCAGTCAATTTTATCTTGGTCAAGAACTTTTTCTAAATTTTCCTCAACCGGAATTTTCTTTTCCGGAACATATTTTTCTGGTTGACCGATATCTTCCCTTCCGAATATTAATCTGTTCAACTTTCTAACTAATACTTCTTTTGTTTCTATGGAAGGGTTATCTGCTATTAATATCGAAGGAAGCAACGCTGAAAGGTTTTGACATTCTCCCAATTCTTTCCAGCAAAATGATTCATCATTCTCCTTTAAAAACTGAAGACTCTTTTTGTCCGTTTCATCATAACATCCTAATACCTCAAGTATAATTAATTCAATGTCTCTTTGCTTAAACATATCTCATTTTACCCTTTATAAGGATTTTTTGTTTTGATCATAATTCCCGACTAAAATTCAATTTTTATTTATAGTATTTTACTTTTTCGACTCCATTTAGTTATACGATTGCCACAGTAATGTCTAAAAAGTCAAAAAAATAAAGCAATTTGAGTACCATTAGCTTTATTTAACAATTGGAAATAAATTGATTGATAATATCAATTTTCCGGCGTTTAATTACTTATTAAAAGAAAAAATGACCTCTGATTGAAGGTGCCCTGCCTCGGTAGCAACTCTTCTTCAACCGAATAAAGAAAATTGTTAAGATCGTATAATCGCTCTACAAAGCAGGTGTATATGGTTCATGCTTACACCCTATTTTATTATTTTTACCGATATGTTAAATGATAAAGGAAAAAATGACTTCTAATGACATAAGAAATCAGTTCCTTCATTTCTTTAAAAGCAAGGAACATAAAATTGTCGCATCTGCACCTGTGGTGCCGTTCGATGATCCAACATTACTTTTTACAAATGCGGGAATGAATCAATTCAAAGATGTATTTCTTGGGAAAGGAAAAAGAGATTACAAACGTGCTGTTGATACTCAGAAATGTATCCGCGTAAGTGGTAAGCATAATGACCTTGAAGAAGTTGGGCACGATACATATCACCATACATTTTTTGAAATGCTTGGTAACTGGTCTTTTGGTGATTACTATAAAGCCGAGGCAATCGAGTGGGCATGGGAACTTCTAACTGAAAACTGGAAACTTCCAAAAGAAAGACTGTGGGCAACTGTTTACAAAGATGATAACGAAGCTTTTGAATTATGGAAAACAAAAACTGACATTAACCCAAAACACATTTTAAAGTTTGGAGAAAAGGATAATTTTTGGGAGATGGGGGATACTGGT
>JAOTUT010000119.1 GCA_029863735.1 Ignavibacteria bacterium | reverse complement strand
TTTAACCGAGGTTCTTTCGTATACCGCTGTTATTATAATCACTACAGAAGAGTTTTCAATTGCATCCTGTCTGAGAGCTGCATTCGAAACAGCACTTCGCTTATCTCCCTCAATAATTTTTTTTATCGAGTGATCTTTAAGATAATTTTTATATATACCGGCTGGGAGGTCTCTTACATTTGCAGCCACCAGATACACTTCCAGAGGATACAGAGCACCTGCAGAAGGAGCAGATCTGAGTCCATAGATTTTATCAGTTATTCCCTGAGCAGCCCAGAGGATTTGAGAAACTTCCATCAGGGATAAAGGTTCATTACTATACTCCCTTACAGATCTCCTTTTTTGTATTGCTTCTTCTACGGAGGTATTGCTCTTAAAGTTTGGGGCAGGTAACTGAATGATTTCTGATTCTGATTTTTGCATTTCTGTTTTATCCAGGTTATCCTGGCAGAAAAAATTGCCGGCTATAAATATTCCGACAATTAAAATAGCAATTTGTGAAAAATTAATCTTCTTCATTTCTAACCTCCTGCTGGTTTTTTCATATAAAACTTACCAACATTTTTCAGCTTGTTCAAATTGTTTATTTGAGTGTCACCTATAGCAGAAGGTTATATCTATATTGCAATGGCATTTTCTGTTTTTGTTGAAATGCTGAATCTGAGAATGAAAATGAAAAGTAAAGCAAAACTGGTTGTGCTGAGAAACCGATTTGCGGAGGAGAAATAGGATTATTTTGTAGGGACAAGTCGAGACTTGTCCTCTGCAGATAATTTATTTTTATGGGGACAGGTCGCGACCTGTCCCTACAGAAACATATTCGGTATGTCCAGATGAGTCTGGTAAAATAACTTATTTGACTAAACTTGCATACGCAACCAGCTTATCTTCATCATATTCTATTTTAATCTTTGAAAAACTATCAAGAAAGTGTGATAGCTTATCATATCCAAATTCTTTGTGATTGAACGCCGGATGTTCCTTCTTAATTTTTATCCCGACAGTTGCAACGTTAATTCTACGATTCTCTTTCTTTAATAACGAGATGATACTGTTCTCTATTTCTTCACTCAATTTCTTTTGAGGTGATTGCAGCGATTTTGATTCCTTGGGTTTAATTTTTGCCGGCTGATATTCAATTAATCCATCTGCAACATTTACCAGGTCCCGTGATATTGATCCTTTCACACCCATTAAAAAAGTATGTTTCCCGAGTGATCTTAACTCATTTAACAATGGTATAAAATCGCGATCTCCTGAAACCAAAATTAACGTATTAATATTTTCATTCTGCATAAACAGCTTCATTGCAGAGACACAAATAAAAGTATCCGCACTACTTTTTTCTGAGCGGGATAAAGGTGTAAAAACCGGCTGTATACCGCTTGTCTGAAGACCATTAATCTGATCATTGAATCGGACCCAGTCTCCAAATGCCTGTATTGATGCTATACCTCCTTTTTTCTCGCATAAATTTCTTATTATCATTAAATCGGGAGCTTCACCGTAATTATTAAGTGAAGAGTAATATAAATTTTCAAAGTCAATAAAAACTGCAATTGTATTTTGTGATTGTCTTTCAGTCTGATCTTTCACTGATATTTTCCTTTAATGAAATTAGCAATTAGTCTGTTTAAAGATATTCCACTAGATAACTTACCCACATTTTGAGTTTGTTCAAATTAGGCCGAGAGTTATTAGCTAAGGTTTAGGAAATGGATTGTGAGATTAGACTGGTACATTCAATTTTATGAAAGGATTTGCTTCAAAATCAAAACAGAGCGCAGACACATTAGCTTAACTATGATCATTCAAATTCATTCGCACTTCTTCTTAAAATACGTAAACCGGCTTAGATACTTTCAACAGTTGATGCTGTTGTCATAATTCAATTAAAAATTATTTTTCGTAAAAAGTTTCAGGTATTCTTCAAAGCTGAATAAGCGATACCTTTGTCCGCCTGTTATTTCTTTGAGGATACCCAGATTAATAAAATCCTGTATCAAAGAATTGGCTGTTGCGGGAGTAACCTTAAGTAATTCTTTAACATCATTAGAATTTATTATAGGATTTGCATAAAGCGAATTCATCAATTGTTTTGCTTTCGGAATCTTTTTACCGAGTTTGATAATCTTCTCGTTCTCAATTCTTTCTTTTAATATCAATATTCCCTGAAATGTTTCTGTCCCGTGTTTACTTATTTCAATAACTGCCACAAGAAAGAATTTAATCCATTGTGCCAGATCATTTTTGACTCTTACATGATTTAGGTTATCATAATAAATAGTCCTATGCTTTTCAAAATAATCAGAAAGATAGAGAGTTGGTTTTGACAGCACGCCCGAACCAACTAACTGCAAGGTAATCAGTAATCTTCCGATTCTTCCATTGCCATCAAGAAACGGGTGAATGGTTTCGAACTGATAATGACCGATTGCGGCTTTAATCAACGGAGGCACATTTATATTTTCGTTATGCAGGAAATTTTCCAAGTCGCCCATTAATTCGTTAATCTGCGTGTGTGGTGGTGGAACAAATACTGCATCATTAATTGTTGCACCGCCAATCCAATTCTGACTCGTTCTGAATTCACCTGGTGTTTTGCTTTCTCCTCTTACTCCCTGC
This sequence comes from Ignavibacteria bacterium, assembly GCA_029863735.1. The sequence goes on along the minus strand of JAOTUT010000119.1, from coordinate 3,048 downwards.
ATTAAAATTTTATGGGACTCTTTCAGCAGCCTCGTAGAAACAGGAAGTGTTTTTAGTTTTGAGATTGTGTAGTTCATTGCCTCGATATAGTTCTGAACTTCTTTCCAATCGTCTCTTTTTTCAGGCTGTATCTCGTTACCTTTTAATAATGCTTCTTCCATTTCAGTGCGTGTGCCTTCAATCTGACTGGACTTGGTTGCTTCTTTTACAAGATGCATTCTTATAAAGACATCAATATCGGGAACGTAAAGCGAGAACGCATTCAGATTGCCAAGACTCAGATTTGCTTCAGATAAAAGTGAATTTATCTTTGCATCGCTCCATACCCATTCGTGGTTTATTTTGTTTGGGCTGAAGCTTTTATATTTGTATTCCTGCTGATAGTGACCAGCAATGAAATCTTCAATTTTCATCGTTTTTCTAAGTTCTAATTAAAATTAGCTTTTCGCTTATTTTAATTTAAAGCTTTTTCTTAAAATTAACCAAATCTTATTTTAAGTTAAACTATTAAACTCCATTATAATATTTTATACTGGATTTTAAGCTGCTTTAGGCAATTATGGTAAAACTTAGATGAGTTTCTTTTATAATAAGTTTGTTCAAATTAGGTTTGTTTGCAGAGGATTTGAGAATGATTTATTTAACTAACCGATTCTGAGGGCAGCCCGGCGTAATCAATTTTACGGAAGGATTTGCTAAAAATAATGTTCACCTATCTGCTGATTAAGAGTCAGATGCCTATCCGCCTTTGGCCCACTCCGCCAAAGCGGCAGCGAGGCGAGCGAGACCTCGTTTTTTGAACGGGCCAACTGAGCTAAGGATGCGGGGCAAAATTAAGAAAATTCAGAAGGGTTTTAAAGATTGGAGCAGGTGTCTTACAACCTAGGTTTCAATCGTGAAACCACCAATTTAAATTATGTTAAATCCTTTTCCAATGTAATATGGTTATATTTCGAAAAATCATTTTATCAGTTGATAGGTGTAGGATACTTAAGTTAAATTGAGGTTATAATAGAATTATGTTTGTGCTATAAATCTGAATAATATCATCTTTGAAATATCCAATCTAAAAACAGCATTTACTAATCACTTTACAAAGCACTTATGACCGAAAAACCAAACCTCAAAAAATCATTCTTTCAGAATATTTTGTCTGTTACAGAAAGGGCGGGTAATGCATTACCACACCCAGCTACATTATTTGCAATTTTTGCATTATCAACAATCGTTATTTCTTTTATTGCTTCCATATTGGGTTTGCAAGCAATTCATCCTGGTACAAATGAAATTATAGAGCCTGTAAATCTACTCACGGTAGAGGGTTTGCATCGCATTATACTTGGGATGGTTGATAACTATACGAGTTTTGCACCTCTAGGAATCGTTTTGGTTGCAATGTTAGGAATCGGCGTTGCCGAAAGTAGCGGATTAATTGGCGCAATAATCAGGATGCTTGTTTTATCTGCGCCCAAAAAGTTACTCACTTTTGTCCTTGTACTATCTGGTGTGTTATCTAATGCCGCAAGTGATGTTGGATATGTTTTGTTAATACCTCTTGGGGGTATAATATTCCTAGCTGTCAGAAGACATCCGATAGTAGGAATGGCAGCAGCTTTTGCGGGTGTATCCGGTGGTTTTAGTGCAAACCTTGTTCTTGGAACAATTGATCCATTGTTGGCCGGGCTATCACAGGAGGCAGCCAGAATTTTAGATCCTTTATATACTGTGAATCCAACAGCCAACTATTACTTCATGGTAGTTTCAACTTTTATAATTGCTATTACAGGTACGTGGGTAACCGAAAAAATAATTGAGCCCCGGTTTGGTAAGTATGAAAGTAATGAAAAAAATAATGACCTCGAACAATTGTCCGGGAATGAAAAGAAGGGTCTCAAGTATAGTCTTATTGCAGCTTTGATTATCCTCGCCATTATTCTCTGGGGAACAATACCCGTTGATGGTTTTCTAAGGGCCGCTGACGGTGGGATTCTAAATTCTCCTTTAATAAAAGGCGTTGTTGCTTTACTGTTTATTGTTGCTACAGTAATGGGGTTAGCATATGGATTTGGCTCTGGTACTTTTAAAAATGATTCGGATGTTGTTGATGGCATGGGTAAAGCAATGAAGACATTAGGATTATATCTTGTGCTGGTATTTTTTGCTGCCCAATTTGTTGCGTATTTCAAATGGAGTAACTTAGGAATGATATTGGCTATCAGAGGTGCAGATGTATTATCATCTTCCGGGCTTGGTGTTATTCCTTTAATGATACTGTTTATTGTTTTTGCTGCTGCAATAAATATGTTGATGGGAAGTGCTTCGGCTAAATGGGCCTTAATAGCTCCTATTTTCATACCAATGTTTATGCTTTTGGGCTATTCCCCCGAACTTACTCAAGTGGTTTACAGAATCGGTGATAGTATCACTAATTTAATCTCTCCAATGATGAGCTTCTTCGCACTTATAATCGCATTTTTTCAAAAGTATGATAGTAAAGCAGGTATCGGAACAGTAATGGCGACAATGTTACCTTACTCCATTGTTTTCTTTATTGTATGGACTATTTTATTAATTGTCTGGATTCTGTTGGGACTGCCTCTCGGACCAGATGCTGGATTGTACTACAATGGATAAGAAATTATATTGTTCAGTATGTGGTTGGGAGTTGGAAGCAGCCAAGGGAATTGCAGATAAATCTTCAAAATCTGTTTTTGCAAAAATGCAAAGATTTTTAGATCGCTTTGAAAATAAAATTAATTCTTAAAAAATATTTTTCAAAAATTGGATTATTAATGTGGGGCCATTCTATTTAATCTATCATCCACATCGTAGCAAGAAACAAATTGGAGATCTCATAGTTTATCACGATGAATTTGGTGGAAATGAGGATCCCTACATTTGGAATAAAAAATTTTTGCATACCTATTGTCATATTACTCAACTATCAAACAATGTTGAACAAGTTAATTTTTGGGTTTCAGGGTATCCAACTCAAAAAAATTTTACTGGACTATTTTGTGATTGTGTTTTTTATATAAAAGAGAAAAT
>JAOTUT010000118.1 GCA_029863735.1 Ignavibacteria bacterium | reverse complement strand
TACTCTGCTGAGGTATCTGTTAGCGGTATGGTAATCAATCCGGGCTTAGGTGAAAATACTTATATAAAAACTCTGTATGGAATATTAACCGGAGGCGCAACGGTTGAAATTTCCGTAAAGGTATTGGGTGCTGCAAGCTGGTATCTCTACGGTCAATTCTGGATGACTTCTCTTGAACAAGCCGGATCACATCAACAAACCCAAACATTCAATGCCACATTTCAATCCGATGGTGCCCTAAGCGAATACACTGCACCCCCATAATAGAAAGGATTTTTATGCTTGACGGAACCTTTAACTTGAAAACCAGCAAGGGCAATTTACCCTTGAAGGTTACTAAGAAGGCTATTTACAACTTTGAAAAAGAAAGAAACGCTTCTTTATTATCTTTCTTTCTTAGGTTTAAAACCATGCCTTCAAAAAACGGGAAGGACGATCTGGATGTTCAATATGAAACCGACATCGCCGGCTTGATGCGATTTGACGTTCAGATTGATTTGGCTTTTTATTGCCAGGACAGATATTCCAAAGACGAATTAATTGAAATTGCCGATGATGCCTCGCTTTATTCTTTCGTGAGTTTTATAGTTGCTCAATATGGTTCACAATTTAACATTGAAGAAATGGCGGAGATTGAAAAGGGCAATAAAAACCCTTTGCCGGATGGGAGTCGTCCTACAGAGACGAAATAAGGATTTGCCAATTAGCAGGCGTCTCCCCATCAGAATATTGGAATATGAGCTTTGGTGAATTTGGCGCGGTCATTGAAGGGTTGAAATATAGACAGGAATTTGATCTTAACAGGCACCATGAAACCTTAATTGTTTTGCGAGAGATTTTGACTATGATTTACAATTCAAACGTCAAAAAGGAAAGACAAAAACTGGCAAAGCAATTATATCCATTCCCGTTTGAAACTACCAGAAAGAAAGTATTGGCGGCTGAATCCGAATTGAGAGCAAGAGCGGATAAATTAATTCAAGAGCCAAAGACATTAGAAGAATACAAAAAATTCATAACAAAGAAGGAATAAAATGGCTTCACAGGCAAATTTAGGCACATTGATTGTTGATTTGGTTTTGAATTCCGCTGAATTTAAACGAAGGGCTTCGCAGGCTCAAAAAAATGTAAGTGAACTTGAGAAAAAAATCAATAAAAGCCTTAACAAAATAAATCGGTTAGGGACAGGCATAGCCAGCTTTGGGAAAACCTTAACAAAAAGTTTTACATTGCCAGTTCTTTTAGCAGGTGGTGCATTGGTTGCTTTTGCTAAGAAAGCAGGGGATTATGTAGATCGAATTGATAAAGCGGCTTATAGAACCGGATTGACCAGGGCAGAACTTCAAAAGTTAAGTTTTGTAGCAGACCAGACCGGAGCACAATTTGAATCATTGGTTAAAGGTACAACTACCCTTCAGAAAGCCATGTATGATGCAAGCAGGGGATTGTCAACAGCAAGGGATGCTTTTGCTGATATTGGGGTGGGAATTTACAATCTTGATGGTACCTTAAAAACGACTTCAGATTTATTCCCCGAATTAATTTCAAGACTTCAGGCAATGGAGGACACAACAAAAAGAAACGCTTTGGCAATGACCTTGTTCGGCTCCCGGGCTGGCAGGGATTTAATCCCATTGCTTTCAAAAGGGGTTGATGTAAAGAAATTAACAGACCAGTTTGTTGAGATGGGCGGGGTCATAGATGATGATTTAATAAAAGCGGGTGTGAATTTTGTAGATACATTCAACCGGGTTAAAATGGTTTTAGAGGCAGTGGTGACCCGAATAGGATTATCTTTAATCCCATTTATTGAAGGGACATTAATCCCACTTCTTGAAAACGATTTAATTCCTGCTCTTGATAAAATGGTTAAATTGACTCAGATTTGGGGGAATGCCTTTAAAAAATTTACTCCCGAAGCGAAAGCCGTTGGGACTAAATTAGCCGGTATAGCTATTTTATTGCCTCCTATTATTCTTTTAGTCGGTAAGATTATCTCAATATTTGCCAAAGCGGGTAAATCAATAGTCGCTGCCATTGGATGGATTGCCCGGACAGCAGTCACTAAAGTTTCGCTTATCGGATCTGCAATAGCGGGATTGGCAGCGATCATTTATATTATTATTAGAGATTTTGAGGTTTTAAGAAAATTTGCATCGGCAATTTGGGACCAGCTTGTAATAGATTTTACAGGGGGTATTTCAAAAATTGCTCAAGTTGCAGCGGAGGTTTTTAGGGTAACTTCTCCCGAAGTAGCAGCTTTTCTTGATAGTATATCTGCAAAAATGATTCAGACTGCAGCACAGGCGAAGCAATCATTTTCAGAAAACCCATTTAACAATTGGGATAGGGTTGTTGGAGAAATGGCTAAAAACATGAACGCCGATTTTGATTCTATTTTAAAAAAGATCGGATTAATTGGGGATGCCGTTCCCGAACAAACAGAAAAGCTAAAAACCGGAACTAACGAGGCAACGACCTCAGTCAAAGGATTAAATACTGAACTGGCAAAAACCGGCGTTTATATGGGAGATTTAGGAGCGCATTTTGAAAGCGGAGTTTTCAAACAGATGAAAGAAGATTTGGATGGGATTAACAGTGCGATTAATAATCTTTCAATGTCAGCTTTTAATTTTGGTCAAATTATAGACGCATGGGCGGTTAATACGCTTGAAGCTACCCAAAGCTTTGTCGGTAGTATGAAATCGGCTGTTATCGAAGGCGGAGCAGGAATCAAGCAGTTAGGCAATATAGTTTTAGATGAAGCGAAGAAATTTATCAGAGCTAAAATCGCTGAAGGAGTTGCTGCACATATTGCATCAACATTATCGAGTGTTCCATTTCCTTTTGGGATTATAGCTGCTGGTCTCGCAGCTTCTGCGGCAACAGCCTTGTTTAATACCTGGATGAATAAACTTTTACCAATGGCTCAGGGTGGTATAGTAACTTCTCCAACGGCAATATTGGCAGGTGAGGCGGGTCCCGAAATTATATTCCCGTTGAGTGATTTAAAGAGGTTCATGAGTTCGGATAGGCAGGAAATTAATGTAACTGTAGCAAGCAGTATTTACGGGGAAGATATAAGGCTATCTCAAATAAGAACAACTAAAAAACAAAACAGATTTATTTAATGGCAATTACAAAAACAATTACTGGAGATATGATTCTTGATGCCACTATCAAGGATTTTTCAAATATAGATGTAGAAATTGAAATCTATAAATCCGGTTATTCAGGCTCATCCACTGAAATCAATTTTACCCATAAACTTGAAAAGCAATATGTGGGTGAGGATAACGAATATAAACCTATCCGGCAAACTAAAATAATTTGGCAATTCTCAGCAGAAGATCAAAGCACGTTGGATATTATAGAGGACATTTTTCTTCAAGAAGAAGGCACCTATGTAGCGATAATAAGTGTTGATAGTGTTGAAGTATTTGGAGGTACCTGCATTGTTGATGAGTACAGGGAAGCTGATGAAGATTTTCCGATTCAATGCGAAATAGTCATAAATGATTTAGCCACATTAAAAACCCAGGATGCAGAAACTAATTATATTAGGGTTCCAATAATTCAATGGATTGCAACGGAACTACAAAAAGCAGGCTTTCAAATTCCCATAAAAACAGTCAATGAATATTATCCCAATGGAGAATCCCAGAATGACGTTGACGATTCATTGGCAACTTGTACTATTGATAGATCAATATTTTACAATGCAGATGATGATGAAACGGATAATGCTTATGCTGCTCTTGAATATATTTTAAGGGCTTTTGCTATTGAGCTTTTTCAGAAAGATGGTTACTGGTGGTTATTGCAAATGCCGGAAATGGTGAATTCCAGTTTTAGAGTAAGGAACTACGATTTTGAGGGGACTTATGTAAATGCTGAATCCTATGATCCTGAACTCGACTTTGGAACAGATATAATACCTTTAGGCAATAATCTAAAAATGCTCAATCAGGGTTATAAGAAAATAAAGATTGAATATAATCACGGGGATATTTCATCGAATAATATTGTGCCGAATGCAAAGTTTACCCAAGGCTTTGGGAGTACGTTATTAGGTTATAATTGGGAAGCGGTTACAGGATCTCCAAATGTTTACAGAATAATTAGAAATCAGGATTGGGTCGCAATTATAGCCGGTGTTTACAATGTTGAAACTCCATTTTTTAATGATATTGCCAGCAACAATATTATCGGAAATGGTATTGTCAATGATGATGGTTTGATTACTTACGTCTCAGGGATTTCAACTAAATTTAGATTTAAGTTTAGCTTTAAAATCAAAACTGTTAATTTTGGATTTTTATTATGGACACAGATCAAAGTTAAAATAGGCAATAATTGTTTAATGTCAGATGGATCATGGGTAGCCGCTCCGTCTGCTAATATTATCGGATTGTCCTCTTTGGGGACTTATGTATTGAGCACCTTTGAAATTGAAACAGATGCTATAACTGAAGGTGGAGCGATAGAAATACAGTTAGGGATTCCAACAAAGATGCCTGGCTTCGATATTATTGCTTCCGGGAATCCTCAATATATCGAATGGTATCCGCTTGAGATTGATGTTATTCAGGACGATGAAGGCGGGGGAAGCTCCGTAGTTTCAAGAGTATTTGAAGTGGTTAGTGATTTACCTACCAGGGAGACACTTGACTTAGGTGTTTCTAAAATAGGAACGGCAATAACAACCCAACACCGAACGGCAATAGTTTTTAACGGGACTTATGATTTCGATTGGGTTTCAGCTACACTTGACGCTTCCGGGTTACCCTTAAATCAATTAACCCTTGCAAATATGATTAGATTGTTAGCAAATCCCCGCTTGAAATATGACCATAATTTTTTAAACACAATGGATTTATCTAACATATTTATCAGGGATTCAATTCGTTATCGTGCCCTTGAAGTTACATGGGATATGATTAAAGACCAATCCAAAGCAACTTTAATGGAAATTAAAGATGAGACTCCGACAGCTCCGATACGACAAAAGATAATTGCAAAGAATACGATTTATAACCAGAACCAGCCAAATTTTGTACAGGGTATAATTATTGATGAAGATCAAAATATACTGGGGGTTGACGGTAAGGTTTTATTGGATACCAAAAATAGAACTTTAGGGAATTCGAATGCAAAGGTAAGTACTGGGGGATTATTCGGTGCAATGTTAGGAACCTCGCTTTTAACCTTTTTAAACGAGGTTGTTAGTGTCAGTGATGTTTCTGATGAATTGGATATAGAGGTTTTATCGGTAGATCAGTTCCCGGATTCAGCAAGTGGCTCTGATTATCTTTACTTTTGTTCTATGCTGGTAACTCCATCGGCACCGGCGACAGAAATCATTGCGCTAAGATGTCACTATGATTCTAAAGATGATGATACAGATCATTTCCTTACTTGTACTGATTGGCAATATTTCGAATGGTCAACAGAAACATGGACAAATGTGGGAAGCTCTAAAATTGTGAATTATTTGACTGGAGCGGTTTTTGTCGAATCAGAGGGATTTGGAATATTCACTCTTTCTTATATGACCGGATACTTAATGTGGAAAAATGGAGTTATAGTTCATCAAAACATAAATGCCTTTTATAATAAGATTGATATTGAAAAAAACTCCCAACTTAGATTTTGGGATACGGATAATTACATTATAA
>JAOTUT010000117.1 GCA_029863735.1 Ignavibacteria bacterium | reverse complement strand
TGGAAGATAAAACAATTGATTTGGCAAATAAATATGGGATAGTTATAAGTGAAGATTTCATTTATTCTGAGCGTTACTCAGATGTAAATATTTTCGCACACAGATATATGGGATTTGGTGGACGCATTGCTGCGGTTCCATTTACCACTCCATTCTTTAGGTGGTATTATAAATGGAAAACATATTCTAAAATAAACCCTTAGCAAAATGAAAGCTTTTTTTGCATTGTTAATTAATTCTATATCTAATCAAAAGAAAAAGTTAGTTATTATTCTTGTCATTATTCCAATGCAAGTTCCTCATCCACAAACTTTAGATGAACGTGCAAATACAATAATTGGTCAGATGACGCTGGAGGAAAAAATTCAACAACTCCATCACGAAGGAGGATTCAATACAGCTGACAATACAAGACTTGGGGTACCAGGATTCTTTATGGCTGATGGTCCTCACGGGGTGAGAGATGGAATGGCTACGTGCTTTCCTGTAGGAATTTCAATGGCTGCAACTTGGGACCCAGAATTGATTTTTAACGTTGGAATTTCAATGGGAAAAGAGTTTAAAGGAAAAGGGAGACATCAAGCTCTAGGGCCATGTATGGATTTATGTAGAGATCCACGAAATGGAAGAAGTCCTGAAACTGGTGGTGAGGATCCATATTTAAATGCAAAAATTACGACAGCACTGATTCAAGGAATTCAAAATACAGGAGTTATCGCAACTGCAAAGCATTTTAATCTAGTAAACAAACAGAATATTCGCCACAATAGTAATATTATAATAGATCAACGCACTCTTATTGAGCATTATGGTTTAAATTTTCGTTCGGCCGTTCAGGAAGGTGGGGTTATGAGTGTGATGAATGCTTACAATTTAATTAATGGTGAAAAATGTGCAGAGAATTTTAATCTTCTAACCCAGATTTTGGGAACACAATGGGGTTTCCCATACTATGTTGTATCTGACTGGGGTTCAATCTGGGATACTGAAGCAGCAATTACAGCCGGTTGTAATATTTGTATGGGTTCAGATCATTATCAGAATGAACTTCTAAATCTAGTTCAGTTAGGTTTCGTTTCAGAAGCAATAATTGATGATGCTGTATTAAGAGTGCTACGTACAAAAATTATGGCTGGGATGCTTGATTACTATCTGCCAGGTAATCCCGATGATATTAATAGTACTGAACATCAACAATTAGCTCTAGAAGTTGCACGAAAATCAATTATTCTTTTAAAGAATGATAATAACCTTCTTCCACTAAATAAAAATAATATAACGGTTGCGTTAATAGGACCAAGTGCAAATATAGCACAACTCGATGGAACGGGTAGCAGTTATGTTACTCCTTTCTATACAGTAACACCACGCGAAGCAATAGAAAGTAAAATAGGATCTGCTAACCTATACTACACTAAGGGTTGCGATATTAATAGTAGTGATACAACCGGATTTACCACAGCACGCAATCTGGCACTAAATGCAGATGTTGTTATATATGTCGGCGGACTTGATGTATCACAGGAAGGAGAAGGATTGGATCGCGTTACTGGTTCAATTGATCTTCCCGGGAAGCAGCAAATCTTGATTAATGAGCTTGCTCAGGTTAATAGTAACATAGTAGTAGTTCTTGAAAGTGGTGGGGTCTGTGGAATAAACAATTGTATCAGTAACATTAATGCACTCATCTATGCTTTTTATCCTGGCCAGGAAGGTGGTAATGCAATTGCCGATGTGTTATTTGGGGATTACAATCCAGGAGGTAAATTACCTGTCTCTTTGCCCAGAACCGATTCTCAACTCCCCGAATGGAACGAAGACTTTACTGATGATCATGGATGTGGATATAGATGGTACGATGCTGAAGGATTAATTCCGCAATATAGTTTTGGACACGGGCTTAGCTATACAACATTTACTTATAGTAATCTGTTTGTCTCACCAACATCTGCTTATGCAGGAGAATTTATTAATATAAGTGTAGATGTTCAAAACACCGGCAGTCTCACTGGTGATGAAGTTGTTCAATTATATTTAACGGATGTTAACTCTAGCCTAGTAATGCCAGTTAAACAATTAAAAGGATTCAAGAGAGTTACATTACAACCAGGTGAAACTCAAACTGTAGAATTTGTGCTAACTCCTGAAGAGTTTTACTATTATGATGATGGATGGAGTTCTTTCCAAATTGAACCGGGAGCTTTTATTGTGAAAGTTGGTGGGTCATCTGACAATTTACCACTCTCAGCTGAGTTTACTCTTTTAGATGGAACACCAAAATCGGATTTATTGATAACTAATTTAAAATATTTTCCACCGTATCCATCTGTAGGAGATGAGATTGTGTTTCTTGCAACGGTTAAAAACCAGGGTACGTCTCCTTCTCCATCAGGGACTCTTCACAAAGTAATATTTAAAGTAAATGGTGAAGAAGTTAGTTTGGCAATTGAATTCAATGAATCGATTCCGGTTGGAGGAATGGCATTGATAAGTGCCGACACAGGATTAGGCGGGAAAAATAGTTGGACGGCGGGACCGATTGGAGCTTATGATATTCAAGCAGTTATTGATCCGGCAAACATCATAGGTGAATGGCATGAAGATAATAATAGCAAATCCACGTCATTAAGAGTTATTCCCTCACCGCCAATTAATATTGCGCTAAATAAACTTGTAGTGGTGTCTTCAATTGAAGGGACAGGTCTTGAAGGTGAGAATGCTGTTGATGGGCAAAGATCTACTAGGTGGGCCTCGCAGTTCAGTGATCCTCAATTTATTTATGTTGATTTAGAATCAGTTACGCATATTGAGCAAATCGATTTAATCTGGGAAACAGCATTTGCAGAAGAATATGAAATTCAGATTTCAGATAATGCGATTGATTGGTTTAGTATTGATCATATTACAGATGGAGATGGAGGAATGGATAGAATTTTTACATCCTCAGAAGGAAGGTATGTCCGAATGTACGGTATACAAAGGGGAACTGAATGGGGATATTCAATTTTCGAATTTGAAATTTATTCAACTAGAATTACTCAAGTTGACGACGATGATAATGAAAACAATGATTACGGAATTAAAGGATATAATTTGGAAAACAATTTCCCCAATCCTTTCAATCCTGGAACAACTTTACGCTATAAAATTGCGGATCCTGGATATGTGAAACTAGATATATATAATATTTCTGGTGAGAGAATAACCAGGCTCATAAATGGACAGCATCAACCAGGTAACTATGAAATTTATTGGGATGGGAAGGATAATAATAATCAAGAAGTTAGTAGCGGGGTTTATATTTATAGATTACAAGCTGGCCAATATCTTATTTCAAAAAAGATGATTTTATTAAAATAATTTTTATAATTAAAAGTTCAATATTATTTATCAACTTATCGGGAGATTAAAGTGAAAAAAAATCATTTACTTTTGATAACATTTTATTTTCTCATTTTCGTTATTCCAGGATTTTCTCAAATTAAAATTGGTCCTTTAGTTGGTGTAAATCTTAGTGGTCTAAGTATCGATCCTGATGTGCCGGGACGCAATATTAATACTAAAAGTGGATTGACTGCAGGTGCTACAATTATATATAATTTTTCTTCGATGTTTGGAGTACAACTCGAGCCAGCCTACACCCAGAGTGGTGCATCTATTTACTCCGCCCAGACAACTGACGGATTAATTCTTGAGATAGAACAAACAATTGAAATGAATTATATAAATATTCCCGTATTGTTCAAAGTATCATTTGCTGGGGATTTTATTAAACCATATTTATTGGCTGGAGCTAATATCGGATTTCCTTTAGATAACACTAAAGTTACAATAGATAAAGTGACAGCAAATGGAGAAGATGTCACTGAGCTTCTTCCAGGTGAAGTTATTGAACAAGAATTAAAAAATGAGAGTATAGACTATGGATTAAATTTTGGGGCAGGAATATCATTTCCCATAGGAACTTTTGGTCTATTTTTCCAAGCTCAATATAATTTAGGTCTAACTGATTTAAATGATGAGACTCCACAAGAAGGAGTAGAACAAGGTGTGATTAAGAATAGAGGTTTCCAAGTAAAGACTGGTGTATTAATTTCGTTCTAAACTGTTAAGGTTAACTAATTTAAACTTACATTTTTTATATTCAGAAAACTTTAGATGAAAGTTGGTAGGGATTTTATTTACTTCTTGTTTGAAGGACTACATTATTCATCCGTGGTACCAAAGTGGAACCTCTACCCAAAATAGTTTTGCTATTAGTCTAAACTAAACAATTTTTTATGAACGCAGTCCCTGTCACCCCGCACCAGACCTCAGTTGAAAGAATATAAATTCAATTTGGATGAAGAATAATTTGTTTTAAATCGCTTCAGCTGGATTGGATAAATAAGCCGGAAAAAAATCCGGCTATAATTTAATCTGAAAAATTAATTTAAGCTTTAGATTAATGTTGCAATACAATTCTATATCTTGGCTTCCCGTTCCGCAACTTCTCCATTGCTTCATTTATCTGGTTGAATTTAAATACTTCGATGGTTGGTTTAATATTATGTCGTGCCGCAAAATCAAGCATCTTGGTAGTAGTTGCTGGACTTCCCAGCGGTGAAGCAGAGATAGATTTTTGTCCAATCAACAAAGGAAATACGGGAATGGACAAAGGCTCCAGAACTGCTCCTACAAAATGTAACCTCCCTTTTGGTCGCAGTGCATTTATATAAAAATTCCAATCCAAGGGAGAGTTTACAGTTGAAATTATAAAGTCGAAAGAATCGACAACTGCTTCAAGACTTTTAGCATCTTTTGAATTTACAAAATGACGTGCACCAAAACTTTTTGCTTCAGCTTCTTTACCCAAACTAGTTGAAAATGCAGTAACTTCACATCCCCAAGCACTCAAAAACCTCAATGCCATATGACCCAACCCTCCAATTCCTATTACACCCACACGATCAGTAGGTTTAATATCGAATTGTACAATTGGATTAAATACTGTTATGCCACCGCAGAATAAAGGACCGGAAGATAATGGATCCAATTTATCTGGCAAAGGAATCACCCAAGCTGCTTCCGCTCGGACTCTGTCCGCAAATCCGCCATATCTACCCACTATTGTCCCCTCATTTGATTTGCAAAGATTATTATTTCCGGAAACACACCATTCGCAAGTCATACAGGATCCTGAACTCCAGCCAAGTCCGACACGTTGACCAATCTTTAAATTTTTTACATTTTCACCGACAGCTTCAACTATCCCGATAATTTCATGGCCAGGCACAAAAGGATACTGAGTCATACCCCATTCATTATCTAGCATACTGAGATCGCTATGACAAATTCCACAAGACTCAACTTTAATATCTACTTGGTTAATTCCTAATGGTCCCTGTTCGTAATCAAATTCCTTAAGTTCACCTCCGGGTGATGATGCAGCATATCCATTAATTGTCACTTATTTCTCCTAAAATTTTATTATTGATTAATTAGTTTGAATATACACAATAGTGTGAATACTTTTCAAGAAAATATTTATCGGGTTATAATATTAATAAAGAGATCAACTAATGGATATTTTTAAGGGCATTTTTCGTCGCCCATTCTATTTTCCCCCAGAAAAGACACATAAGTACAAATGAAGTATATTTTATCTCTACTATAAAGTAAGTAGACTCTTTTTAATTTAAA
>JAOTUT010000116.1 GCA_029863735.1 Ignavibacteria bacterium | reverse complement strand
TTGTAGCAACCCACACATCTCCTCTTTTGTCAACTACAAGGTCACTTATATCATTTGTGTTCAAACCATCTGAAGTAGTCAGGTAATCTGATCGGTCATCAGATGGATCAGTATAAGTTTTATTTTCATTGAAATAGAACACACCCAATCTTGACGGGTCCGCACAGCTAAGCCATTTGGTATCATAAGGATCGATTGCAAGGTTTTCGTTACCTAATAAAGTTCTGCCTTGTGCAGCAGGAATTATGAAATGATACCAGGTGCTATCTGGTGTTTGCATTGATAAAGTTTTATTATCAACTGCCCAATAGTTAAGCACCCATAAATTGTTACGGGAATCTTTACCAAACCCTGTAATAACCAGGAAATCAGGGTTCTGCGGAACTCCCTGCATTCCGGTGTTTGCTCGGTTGAAAAGTTTTTTACTATTACCAGTCACTTCAAGAAAACCGTAACCCCAGCCACCAAGGTACGCTGTAGTGCCCGAAGTGTAAGCATAATAAACTGCATTGGTAGGTAATTCAGAAGTATTTGCTGTGTTGTAAAAATTCCAGGTATCTTCTTTATAAGTATAATACCCAACACCGGTAACATCTTTTCCGCTAGCCGACCAGAATGTCCCGTTTACATCAACGCTCATGCTCGGAAATTGATTTACCGGAGGAGCATTTGGAGATAGGAAGTCTCCAGCAAGCTGAGCATTTAAAAAGAGTGATCCATTATCGCTTGCACAAACAATTCCATAATTTTCCTGGAACTCAATTTTTGAGAGAGGTACAGAAGAACTGTATAATAAGTTAAGAATGCTGTTGTTGTAAAGATAAATATTGTTTTCCGATAGAATCAGAATTGAGTCACCATTGACCTGAAAATCACTGATATTTTTATTGACAAGTTCTATTATAAAATTGTTCCAGGTATTATTAACAAATTGTGAAAACCCATTATCTGTACCGACTACAAGAGTGTTCTGATATACTCCTGCTTTTAATGTTTTATTTGATGGAAGTCCTTGAACAGTTGAATAAACATCCCAGGATTCGGGGGCCGAGAGGTTAACAGCACTGGGTTTTTGAATGGCAATTCCCGCATCAGTGCAAACATAGAATAAACCAGTTTTTAAAGTGCTGTTGACTTTTGTGTTTGAAGGGAAAGAACCAAACTTGAAGAATGTATCATAAAACAGAAAATTGTTAACGTTTATGAGAGATACACCAAAATCTGACGAAACAATTATTGTGTCACCGGAGGAGGAGAGATCATTAATTTTTTTATTGATTTGATTTGAATTGTAAATATCGAGAATTATATCAAAGCTATTATCATCAATGTTGTAAATATCAATTATACCTTCAATGCTGCCAAACCAGGTTCTTCCAAATTTATCTTCAATTACCGAAGAAAGAGAGTTGCCTTCTAAACCTTCAGATTTGTGAAGGGTATAAAATTGATTCGTTGTGTTTGAGTATTGAAAAGCACCCCCGCTAGCAGCACTCCAAAAACCGTCGTTGATAATTGTAATATCCGAAACATTTTTTAAAGCTGTATAATTTTGCCAGTTAGTGAATTGCTGTGCCGATATTGTTGAGATAATGGTCGGTACGATTAACAAAAAAAATAAAATTCTCATTTTCCTTCTCTCAAATTGTGAGTTAAGCGTAGAAATATGCTTATCGTACCTCTTCAAATATAAGTTTTATGGTAAGCGAAAGTTAAAAAAAATAATCAGGTTTGAAAGTCTAAAAAATAGCTCCGGATTTAGTCAATATTACCAACGAGCCTTGTTCGCATAGTATCAACAACCTTGGAAGAAGTATAGAACTTACCGAGATTTTCATCATCTTCTCTTTTGCCGCCATGAAAATCAGAACCTCCTGATTCAAGCAGAAAATATTCGTTGACTATTCCTCTGTAAAATCTTACCTGCTGAGGTGAATGAGAGGGATGAATTACTTCTATACCATCAACTCCGGCATCAATAAGTTCTTTGACGAGAATTTCAGGCATATTTCCCGGATGGGCAATAAAAGATAATCCACCAGCATCGCTGATAATTTTGAATGCACTTTGAGGGGAAAGGTGAACTTTGCGTTCATAAGCTGGTGCGTGGTTTCCGATAAACTTATAAAATGCCTCAAAGAAAGATTTGACTTGTCCTTTAGCGAGCAATGCCTGTGCAATATGTGGTCTCCCAATTGCAGAATTTTTAGCGAATACCATAACATCATCTAATGTAATATCCAGACCTAAAATGTTAAGCTTATTCACTATCCTTATTGCACGCTTTAATCTTTCTTCTCTGAAAAAATTCAGATAATGCTCAAGATCTTTATTCCTTGGATCGACAAAATATCCCAGAATGTGAACTTCAGTGTCACGAATATCACTACTGATTTCCACTCCAGGTATAATTTCCATATCAAATTTTTTTGCGTATTCAGCAGCCTCAAAAATACCGTTTACATTATCGTGGTCTGTGAGACTTAAAATTTTTATGCCTCGATTCTTTGCTTTTTCAACTAGCTTTTCAGGTGAGTTATAACCATCTGAGAAGTAAGAGTGCATATGTAAATCTGTTTTAATTGTCATCGCGAGGATTTTTTTTATAAGCTGAAAAGTTCTTTAAATTTTTCATACTCAACTATTCTTAACTTTGAACCTTCTAATTCGATAAGACCTTTTTTTGCAAATGCATGCAAAGTGCGTGATATAGTTTCTCTTGAAGTTCCGGCCATATTTGCCAGTTCATGCTGGAATGGTAGTTTCTCAATTTCAACTACACCGTGTTTAATCTTTCCAATATCGTCGGCCAACTGAAGAAGAACAGTTGCAACTTTTCCTTCAGCATCTTTAAGTGAGAGAGCCTTTATTTTCATTCCTGCAGCTCTCAGCCTTTGAGTCATTTCTTGCAACAAGGCAATTGAAACTTCAGGATGGTCATTTAGAAGTTGAAGAAAATCAATTCTCTGGATGATTAATATTTTTGAATCATCCATTGCAGTTGCTGTTGCCGATCTTTCCAAACCATCAAGCAGAGACATTTCACCAAAAAAATCAGAAGGATTTAGAATTGCGAGTATAACTTCTTTGTCACTATCTTCTGTACTTATCCTTGAGATTTTAACCTTTCCTGAAATAATTATGAACAAAGCAGAACCCGCTTCTTTCTCAGAAAGGATTATAGAATCTTTTGAAAAACTCTGAACTGATCCTGTTTTTGATAATTGAGAAAGGGTTTCATCCCTAAGTTCCGAAAAAATCGGGACACTCTTTAAAAATTCAACTTTTTCCAAGATTTTTAATAATTTATCTTTAATTGATGTCATGAAAAATAGGTTTCAGTAGTCTGAAAATCAAATAAGCTTATAGATTTATATATAACCTCGTTTCTTAAGAATTCAACTCTTATTGATAATTCAAGGTATCAAAAGTTACAGCAAATTTAATTGATTTTTAACCAGTCTGTCTCTATGTTTGTATCCTTATTTTTGAATTAAAAACGGAGATTTTTACGATATGGCAATGATGGCCAAAATGAGAAGTTTAGCCCCTGCCTTTATAATTACAGTTGGCGCTTTATTTGTACTTTTTATGGTTATTTCTGACTCTAATGTACTTGAGGCACTTGGTGGCAAGACTAATTACGTTGGTTCAATTAATGGCGTAGAAGTTTCGTATCAGGAATTTCAGGGAGCTGTTGAAAGACAGAGGGAAACACAAAAGCAGCAAACGGGTAATGACATTCCGGAAGAACAATTCGATCAATTCAGAGATCAGGTTTGGGAAAGTATTGTTACTGAAAAATTAATTGAGCAGGAAGTACAGAGACTAGGAATTACGGTTAGTGATCAGGAAGTAAAGGATATTATTTTAGGTGAAGATCCTCCTGAATTTCTCAAACAAAACTTTATTGATTCGCTAGGCAGATTTAACCGCCAGATGTACGAAGAAGCAATTTTCAATCCGCAGAATGAACAGATACTTTTGCAGACAGAGGAATTCGTAAGACAGAGCAGATACAGAGAAAAACTTCAAAGTTTATTAGAAGCAGGTATTACTTTGGGCGAAGATGAAATTGAAAGAAAATTCATTCAACAGAACACTTATATGGATGCTCAGTATGCTCTTTTCGCAAATGCACTTTTCCCTGATTCTGTTTTAAAAATTACCGAAGATGATTTACGAAAGTTTTATGATGATAATCCGGATAAATTTAAAGTGAATGCACAAAGAAAACTGAGGTACGTATTTTTCAAGAATGAACCTTCTCATGCAGATAGCATGCTGGTTATCAAAAATCTGGAAAACGTTAAACGGATGGCGGAAAGTGATACATCCGACTTTAAATATTTTGTTGAAATTTATTCCGAAGCTCCTTATGCAGTTGATACATTCACAGTAAATCAACTTTCAAATGAAGCAATTAAAGCATTTAGAGTTGCCAATAAAGGTGCAATAGATGGCCCATTTCCATCAATGTCCGGTGGCTTTGATTTATACCACCTGTTAAATGTCATTCCGTCAAATGAAAAATTTGTAAGAGCATCACATATCTTAATATCTCAAATGGGAGATGACGAAGCAAATCTGGCAGAAGCTAATAGAATTTATAGTGAACTAAATAATGGTGCCGATTTTTCTAAAATGGCAATGGAATTCTCCAAGGATCCCGGTTCCGCAAAAAATGGTGGTGATCTTGGATGGTTTGGTAAAGGAATGATGGTTAAAGAATTCGATGAGGCTTCTTTTACAGGCAAAGTTGGTGAAATTCAAAAACCAGTCAAAACATCTTTTGGTTACCATATCATTCTTGTTACTGATGTGTCAACCAGTAAATATATTGTTGAGAGAATACTTAATGCCGTTCAGGAATCAGCCACAACACGTGACGCAAAAATGACTTCCGCCAATGATTTTTCATATCTTGCTCAAAAAAATAGTTTTGAAAAAGAAGCAGAGCTTATGGGTTATGCAATACAGGAAAGTGGCAATTTTGCTTTAAAGAGCGCTTCAATTCCTGGTCTCGGTGCGAATAAGAGACTTGTGAACTTTGCGTTTGAAAACAGTTTGAATTCTATTAGTGATGTTTATAGAATGCCAACCGGTTATGTTGTTGCCCAGGTTTCGGAAGTTATTTCTGATGGTCTCGAAAAATTTGAAGATGTTCAACCAAAAGTTAGGCAGTTGCTTGTTATTGAACGACAGTATGAAAAGACACTACAACTTGCATTGGAAGATATGAAAAAGGCTGACAATGATTTGAATAAATTAAAACAAGTAGATTCAAGAATACAGGTTGGTAATACCGGAAGATTTAATTCAGCGTCATCGATTCCTATGATAGGAAAAGATAATGCTTTTATCTTCACAGCACTTAGTATGAAAGTCGGAGAAACATCTGAACCTGTTAAAGGATTGAGAGGTTATTACACAATTCATATTTTAGAGAAAACTCCCTTTGACTCAACTGCTTTCCAGGCTCAAATTGCTACACTTAGAAATAACTTATACCAGGAGAAGAAATCTGCAGCATTGGCCACCTGGATTGCTGAAATCAAAGAGAAAGCAAATATTGAAGATAAGAGATATATGTTCTACGGTTATTAGAAGAAATTCTGTTTTTCAACCCCCTTTTCATAAACTTTAAGGGATGAATCGGGGGTTTTCTTTTTTAAAGAATTTTGTTCAAGT
>JAOTUT010000115.1 GCA_029863735.1 Ignavibacteria bacterium | reverse complement strand
GCAGCAGGATTATATACCCAAAAATGATTAATACCAATATGGTTACTCACATGATCAAGAATAATTTTTATTCCACGCTTGTGGGCTTCTTCAACTAATTTTTTATATAGTTCATTACTCCCGAAGCGAGGGTCAATTTTGTAAAGATCAGTTGCTGCGTAACCGTGATAACTCATCCACATATTATTTTCTAGCATTGGAGTGATCCAAATTGCAGTTACTCCGAGATCATTCAGATAATCAATTTTAGAAATGATCCCTTCGATATCACCACCCTTTCTTCCATCAAGATCTGCTGAACTGAATTCATCAAGGGAATCACCGATTGTATTATTTGCAGGATTGCCATCACAAAAACGATCAGCAAATATCAAGTAAATAACATCTTCATTACTAAATCCTCGATGACCATCAGTTGATACATCTCTGTTTAGTATTGGATAGCTGAATTCTTTTTCAACTCCATCTTTGTAAAAAATAAAATTGTATATGCCAGACTCAATCTCCCGTGGAATTAGAATGTCGGCGAACAAGTATGAAGGATTTTCGAGTGATTGGACCTTCAGAATTTCTAAATCAGAATCTTCAGATTTCACATTTACACCTTCCAGATTCTCCCCGTATACCATCATTTGAAGTGTATCCCATTCCATTCCAACCCACCAATTTGGGGGTTCAATTTTGTTTATAGAAAAGTCCTGGGCTAAAGCTAAAAGAGAGCTAATAAATACAATAAATAAGACTTTTAATGATTTGAAATTCAAGAAGTTTTGCCATTATTGATTAAAAAAGTTGGAGGTTAAAATAGATAAAGGAATGTAATTTTGAAAGAATTTTTTACCTATTTTAAATCAAGACATTACACTCATTTTGTTTGGGTAAAAATTTCTTTATACAATCCGAGGCATAATTCTTGAACCATTGGTCTCATGACAAGAATAAAAATAAAGGGAGAACATATGATGCGATTTGTTAGAACCCTTCCAATTATATCTCTAATTGGATTTATAGCATTAATAATTTCTTGTGAGGATGATAAATCCACCAGTCCTCAGGACCAGGCTCCTACCGTTCCTCCTCAATCAACAATGATAATAGATTTTAGTGAGTTCCCTGATACTTCTTCAGGAGGTAGTTTTCAAAATGTAGCAGTTTCCAGGAACAATTGGGGCTGGGCTTATTGGAATGTTTCTGTATGGCATTCTGTTTTAACTTTGACCCTGGCTATTCCGGTCGCAGCTTTTGTTGAAGCTTTCAATCATCAACCTGTTCAACAACCGGATGGCAGCTGGCTTTGGCAGTACAGTGTAACTCAGCAGGAGCCAATCTATACAGCTAAACTTTACGGTAAAACTGTGACCGAGGGAGTTGAGTGGAGAATGCTGCTAACAAAGGACGGAGCCTATACAGATTTTGAATGGTTCACCGGATTTTCTAATCTTCCTACCACTGAAGGAACATGGACATTAAATAAAGATCCGAATCTGCCTTCACCATTTTTATATATTGAATGGCATCGAAATACGCAGGAAGGTACAGCAGATGTTAAATATACAAACATTGTTCCCAATGCTCCAGAGAATGGCAGCTATATCCACTATGGAAAAACAAATGAAATTCCTCATAACAGATTTTATCAGATTTTTGGTGCTGAATTAAATCACCTGATTGATATTAAATGGAATTATGAGCTGTACTTTGGAAGAGTAATGGACCCTGTTCACTTTGAGGATGAAACTTGGCACTGCTGGGATGAGAAACTGGACGATACAGATTGCACCGAATGATATAATTTTAAAAGTTAATAATTATCAGGCAGTCAGTTTTGGCTGCCTTTTTTATGTAAATCTCTTACGACCTACAAAATTTGAATATTTAACTCTCCAACATTTATCTTCAGAAATTACGATATTTGTAATACATCAATTCAAAATTATTCAATAAAATCCGGGGAGGATGATATGAAACTTTTCACAATTTTTATTCTTCTTGCTATTTCTACAGCATTTTCCATCGCACAAACAAAATTTGTAACTGAAGAAGACTACCGAAAAGTTGAATCAGGAATGACCTTTGAAGAAGCGGAGAAAATATTTGGTGTTGAGGGAACCCTCGATACAACTCTAATTTACCTCTGGCCTGATAACAACCTGCAGGTAGAATGGGTAGAAGGAAAGATTAATTCCTACTCAACAAGCAGCACTATGTTTAAAAAAGGCGAGGTGAATGGCTATGAAAAATTAAAGGAAGCTTGCACCGGTCCTGATGGCCCAATGACATATAACCAGACTTATGAAGATGTAGTGAAGCTTATTGGGAAAGAGGGGCAAAAACCAGAATGGGTCAGATATATATGGTGGGTAAACGAATACAAGAAAATTAAAATTGTATTCGAGGATGGGAAGGTAAATTCAAAATCAATGTTTTGATTTAGTCTCCTTCACTTTTTAAGGGCAGATTTTATATCAACAACTAAATCTGTCCTCTTAGTAATTTTCCTAACCGTTTCCTCTTGCTATTAACATCATTTAAGAGGATTTTTGCCATTGATTTTTCAAGATGGAAAAAACAGACACAGAAAAAAATATAACCGTAAACCGTAAGGCGAGACACGAATACGCTATCATGCAGACATTCGAGGCTGGAATTGTTTTAGTTGGAACAGAAGTTAAAGCTCTACGTCAAGGCAAAGCAAATCTTGTTGATGGCTATGCTAAAATTGAAAGAAGCGAAGTGTGGCTGGTTAGTGTTCATATTAGTGAGTACACGCAAGGCAACATTAACAATCACGATCCCGTAAGAGATAGAAAGCTGCTTTTAAAAAGTAGTGAGATCAGAAAGCTTATTGGCAAAACGAAGGAAAAAGGATTAACTTTGATTCCGTTGAGATTATATTTTAAGAACGGAAAAGTAAAAGTTGAACTTGCTCTTGCCAAAGGAAAAAAAGTTTACGATAAGCGAAGAGATATCGCTAAAAGAGATTTTCAAAGAGATCAGGAAAGAAGAATAAAATATTAGAATTAATGTGTCATTGCGAACGAAGTGAAGCAATCTTAATTGAATCATAGATTGCTTCGTCGTTCCGCTCCTCGCAATGACAAATTAAATTAAAGGAAATGACAAAACAAAAGTTTCCACCAATCATCGAACAGATGGACCTCATTAAAAGAGGTACAAGTGAAATAATTCCTGAAGAGGAATTAGTAAAAAAACTTGAACGATCATCAAATGACGCAAAGCCGTTAAATATAAAACTTGGCTGTGATCCATCGAGACCTGATTTACACATCGGACACTCAGTTGTATTAGGGAAGCTAGCGCAGTTTCAAACACTTGGGCATCAGGCAATACTTATTGTTGGTGATTTCACTGGAATGATTGGTGACCCCTCCGGAAGGAATGCAACGCGCCCTTCACTTACTTTAAAAGAAACAAGAGAACATGGAGAAAGTTACTTTCATCAGGCTTCTAAAATCCTGGATGCAAAAAAAACTAGAATAGTTTACAACTCTGATTGGCTTGGAAAAATGAGCTTTGAAGATGTCATCAAGCTCGCAGCAAAATATACAGTTGCACGAATGCTGGAGCGTGATGATTTTACCAAACGTTACAAAGCTGGAGAACCAATCAGCATTCACGAACTGCTCTACCCTCTTGCTCAGGCGATGGATTCGGTTGCAATTAATAGTGATGTTGAACTTGGAGGAACTGATCAGAAATTTAACTTGCTTGTTGGAAGAGATATTCAGAGAGAACATGGACAGGAGCCGCAAGTTATTCTAACCATGCCTTTGCTTGTTGGAACAGACGGTGTAGAGAAGATGAGTAAATCGTACGATAATTATATCGGTATCGCTGAATCACCTAAAGAAATCTTCGGTAAAACTCTTTCCATTCCAGATAATATGATTTATCTCTATTATGAACTTGCATCTGATATTTCTTCATCGGAACTAAATGGAATAAAACATCAGCTAGATGATTCGAAAGTAAATCCGCGCGATGTAAAAAGAAGGCTCGCAAGGACATTGGTTAGGATGTATCACAGCGAGGAAGCTGCAATCCAGGCAGAAGAAGAATTTGACAGGATCTTCATAAAAAAAGAAGTGCCCGATGAAGTAGAAGAATTCAAAATTGATGATACAAATTCTGAAATAAATATATTAGATTTGATTCTAAAAGTAAATTTTGCTCCATCGAAGGGTGAGGCCAGAAGGTTGGTTACACAAGGTGGAGTCTCAATCAATGGAAATAAGATTACAGATTTTAATTATATCACAAAGCTTGACGAAGGAATGATTCTGAAAGTCGGTAAGAGAAAATTTATTAAATTCATTAAGTAAATTCAGGAGGGAATTTAATTGTACAGACCTACGAAAATCTTTTTCACAAAGGGTGTTGGCAGAAGTAAAGAATATTTAACTTCATTTGAGTTATCACTACGATCAGCCCGAATTGAAATTTGCAATCTCGTTGCGGTCAGCAGTATATTTCCTGTTAACTGCCGCAGAGTAACAATTGATGAAGGTTCAAAAGAAATTGAACCGGGGCAGATTGTTCACGCTGTCATAGCAAGGAATTCAACAAACGAACCGAACAGGTTAATTGCCGCTTCTCTTGGAGTAGCACTACCCACCGATAAGAATGCTTACGGTTATTTATCTGAACATCATCCCTTCGGACAAACCGAAAAAGTAGCAGGAGAATATGCAGAAGATTTAGCGGCAACAATGTTAGCAACAACTCTTGGTGTTGAATTTAATTCCGATACCGATTGGAATGAAAGAGAAGATATTTACAAAATGTCGGGGAAAATTGTAAAAACTTTCAACATAACACAATCAGCGCAGGGAGATAAAAACGGTTTGTGGACTACTGTCATCGCTGCTGCGATACTTCTTCCTTAATTAAATTTCTTAAATGGAACGTGAATTAACAGATTGGATCGTATTCTGGGTTATAGTTGCCATCCTATTTTATATTGATCTTTACGTAAGCGAGCGAAGGACCGGCAGGATCACTCTGAAAACTAGTCTCATCTGGAGTGCAATTTGGATTATTACTGCCCTCTCATTCAATACATTTCTTTATTTCGATCTCGGGAAACAAAAAGCAATTGAGTTCCTTACTGGTTATTTGATTGAAAAATCTTTATCGGTAGATAATCTCTTCGTGTTTCTACTCATCTTCAGTGTGATGAATGTAAAACCTGAGAACCAGCCTCACATTCTTAAATGGGGAATCCTAAGTGCAATTGTATTCAGGATAATTTTTATTGTAGCCGGAGTCAGCTTAATAAATCTCTTTGAGCCGATTATTTATGTTTTTGCTGTAATTCTTCTTTATGCAGCTTACCAGATGGCTTTTGGCGGTGAGCATAAAGTGGATGTTGAGCACAACTGGCTTGTGAGACTCGCATCTAAATATTTAAGCTTTGCACCACATTATGAAGGAAATAAGTTTTTTATCACTGAAGGTGGTAAACGGTATGCTACTACCATGTTTATTACTTTTTTATTAATTGAATCATCAGATATAGTTTTTGCAGTTGATTCCATCCCGGCTATCATAGCAATAACAAAAGATGAATTTATAATTATCTCTTCAAATATTTTTGCGATACTCGGATTGCGTGCACTTTACTTTGCTTTGGCAGGAATTGTTGATTTGTTCATTTACCTGAAATACGGTGTGGCAATAATTTTATTTT
>JAOTUT010000114.1 GCA_029863735.1 Ignavibacteria bacterium | reverse complement strand
TAGTCTCTCTTTAAAATTATACTACTTAAACAGCAATATTTCTCAATTGCAAACTAACAATTATCCTGCCAGCTGCGAAAGGTCAAAAAAAATACACATAGTAGAATTTACGAGGTTATTCTTATAGTTGTAATATTTACATTAGATAAATATCTCAATCTAAAGAATTAACTTTTTCATTAATGAAACACTTGTCATCATTAGTTTGATTTAAGAATTTTTATTTCTTTCTCTCTCTCTCTCTTTTTCTTCTTTAATGTGAATCGTATGGAATTAGGTTGACAGAAAGGGAGTCAACGTGACTACATTTTAGCAATCAAATAATGGGTTATTGAAGGAGTAGAAATAAGGAAGCGGAAGGAATAATAGAACTGGTAAGAGAAATAAGAAAGAGAATGAGATGGATATGCACCAGAAAAATATATCATATCCTTATGGTAGGGTTTCAAGCCAAAGTAATAAAGGCAGAATTTTTAATAATAAAAAAGCGCAGACTAGAAGCTATTAAAGAAAACAGTAGCAGAATCTATAAATATTTATAATTCAGAAAAATCTCATTTATGTTAGTAAATGTTATATTCAGCAGATGTTCATGAGTAAATTATTAACCCCAGTCAGGCTATGCCCTCCTGGGGTTAACGAAAGTAAAATATAATTAACTATCAACCTAAAAAATGTCAACTTTTTTAGAAAGATACGACTTAAATATTACTGAACTTCCCAACAAACTCCGGAATGAGCAGCGATCCAAATATTTCCTGTGAGACCGCTGACGACTACTGGATTCACACCATTGTGATTAAATTGACCGGGTGCAGAATCCCATTTTCCATTAGATTTCTTCGGGAGTAAATTTTCACCCTCACCTACCCAAACATGAGTATCACCAAGAGTATATAATGGGTCAATATTATATGTGATAGTAACTTCACCACTTGCATAAACTACATCAAGTGTACCAACCAGGGTTCCCTTACTGATATCACATTGCCCGGCACCGGCATAAATCGGCCAATTGTAAGTTCCGGGACCTATCTGATTTGTCCATCCCCAGTTATTACCTTGTTTATTAGGTATGTCTAAGAAACATAAAGTGCTAAGACTATTACCTTCACCGTAAGCATAAGCAGTTTCGCAATTATATACAACTGGAGGTGGTGTTTCAAATTCAAATTTGAGTAATGAATATTTCTCCTGGCCGGTAGCACGAGCTCCTGTATAGAGATTTGGATAATTAGTGCAGTAATTGACATCAGGATTCAACTGCCAAATATAAACATCTTCTATGGCAACATCTGTAGTGCAAGTTTGTACGCCATTATAAGTATAGCAAAGTTCTATATAAGGTGCGTTTGCAGTTTCACGGCTGTCATACAATGAGCGCTCGAAAATATAACCGACATCCGTGAGATTATCTTTTATTAGGACACCATAATTAGGGAGTGTTCCAGCTACCCATCCTGCGACTAAACTTGTAATGTCGAGGGATTTCCAACCCACAGTAGAATTATCAAATTGATCGACAACTGTTGGATCAAATGAGTAATTAAAGCTATTCCAGGTAACTACACATTCCTGCCAATCAGCAGTAATATTATGGCCATATGTAGTATTGCCTTTTGGTGCTTTGGAATAAATGTAAAAAGTAGCATAATCTATCGTAGCACCTGCTGGGATTTCAAATTTGTTCAGCTTTACTTCAGAAGTAACGGCTGTGGTAGGTTCTTCATTACAGCTTGTTAATGAAAAAATTAACATAGCTGAAAAAAGTAATGAACTTAGTAGTTTCATAGCAACGCTCCTTTAATGATTTATGATTATTGATAATTTAAGATTTTCATCTTATAAATTCTTGCGTGAAATACCCTCAGAATGTGCTTGGAACTACTCAAATTGAATACCACAATTTTACTACTAAAATTGCTCCGAAACACAGCCATTCTAAAAAAATCCTATTATTATATTTTCAAAACGAGAATTGGCTTAATGTAATTATCTCTATATAAGACACTATGTTGAATATACAGTCAGTCAGTTATTGCTGATAATTATCTATTAAAATAAAAGAAAGGATCTTATTCTTACAATTTGATCTAGCACTAGTTAAATGCTCTGAAAGGATTTGTAAGGCAGATTATTTATAATATTCATTAAAAGTATTTTATTACACAGGTTGAATAGCCTATTTTAAATTATGGAATGTTATTTGAGGACACCTCTCTTTAATAACCTTCATCCGTTACTATTGTTACGGCTATAGGCTTGTGTTTTTTCGATTACGCCGATCTTTGCTTAGAATTTTCTTGCTTGTTTTATTATCATTATTTTAACAATACTTAAAATTATAATCGAGTTAAATGCTAAGAAAAATTTTTGGTAATTTGCTTCATACACTTGCGTTCGTTCTTCCATTCGGATACTCACTGCGTCCTTTTTTACATAAAGTACGTGGAGTAAAAGTTGGTAAAAATGTATGGATCAGCAAATACGTTTACATTGATGACAATCACCCCGAGTGTATTTCTATCGGTGATAATTCTACTATCGGATTAAGGACTACGATTTTTGCACACACATATTTCGGTCCTCCAAGAAAATCTAATCCTGATAAGGTTGTAATAGGGAAAAATGTTTTTATTGGTCCTCACTGTCTGATTTTGCCAAATGTTTCGATCGGGGATGGATCTGTTATTAAAGGCGGAACTGTTGTAACGCGTAATGTCCCAGCAAATACATTGTTTGGTTTGCCATCTGCAGAACCTCTTGCACATTTAACTAATCCTCTTACAACAGAGTATTCTTATGAGGAATTTGTGAAGGGCATTAAACCAATTCGAAAAAAAAGATAATTCAATAATCATTAATCAATATAACTGGTAAGTATGAACGATAACGTAAACTATTCGGAAACAATAAAAGATTTTATAGTAGATAATTTCCTATTCGGTGATGGGGAAAAGCTGGCTACTGATACACTATTATTCGAAAAAGGTATTATCGACTCAACAGGTGTGCTTGAGTTGGTTGCTTTTATAGAAGAGAACTTTAAAATTTCTATTACCGATGAGGAACTAATTCAGGATAATTTTTCCAATCTCAATGCAATTGGCAACTTCCTCAAATCCAAAAATAACCGGGCTGCTTCTTAAGAATGTGTGGAATCAGCGGAATCTTAAACCTAAAGAATCCTGCATCCATCGACACGAATAATCTTAGACGAATGACTTATGCCTTACGTCATCGGGGGCCAGATGAAACAGGTGCATATGTTGATAATTGGATTGGTCTTGCACAATCACGTCTTAGTATCATCGATCTCAGCAGTGGCTCACAGCCAATTCATAATGAAGATAAAAGCATCTGGATTGTTTTTAATGGTGAGATATTTAACTATCCGGAAATCCGTGAATCTTTGGCTAAGCGTGGGCACAAATTTTATACTTCAAGCGATACGGAAGTAATTCTTCATCTTTACGAAGAGAAAAAAGAAAAGTGTCTTGATGATCTTAATGGGCAGTTTGCTTTTGCCATATGGGATTCAAATAGAAAAGAATTTTTTGCAGCAAGAGATCGTGTTGGCATTTTGCCTTTATTCTACAGGATTGAAAATGATAGATTACTCTTTGCATCTGAAGTAAAAGCAATCATCGAAATCTCCGATACTCAAACCGCGTTAGATCCGGTTGGATTAGATCAGATATTCACTTTCTGGACAACTCTTCCCAGTAGAACAGCTTTTGCGGGTATCAACGAATTAGCTCCAGGTCATTTTATTAAATATTCTAAAGGGAATAACATATCGGTAAACCGGTACTGGAGTTTATCCTACAATAATGAGCTTGTTCAAAACGACAAATCTATTCCTCAATTTACCACTGAGATTTCAGAATTGATGAAAGATTCTGTTCGGCTTCGGCTTCGGGCTGATGTGCCTGTTGGAAGTTACTTAAGTGGAGGATTGGATTCTTCAGGAATAACTGCAATAGTGAAGAATGATTTTAACAATCAGCTAAGAACCTTCGGTATAACTTTTCAGGAGGAAAGTTTTGATGAAAGCGATTTTCAGCATTTGATGGTTAAGCATCTTGACACGAATCACTCAGAAGTTCACGCGACGAATGAAGATATCGGGAAATACTTTTCGGATATTGTTTATTATGGGGAAAAACCTATAATCCGGGCTGCACCAGTGCCACTATTTCTTCTATCAAAGAAAGTTAGAGAAGAAGGATACAAAGTAGTTTTAACTGGCGAAGGTGCAGATGAAATTTTCGGCGGATATAATATTTTCAGAGAAACCAAAGTAAGAAAATTCTGGTCGGTTGATGCTGATTCAAAGTTTAGACCAAAGTTATTAAAGAAACTATATCCATATATATTTAATGATAAAAGATTAGCTCAAACTTTACAGTCATTTTTTAAGGTAGGGATTGATGATCCCGGTAATTCTTTTTTCTCTCACATAGTAAGATGGAATAATAACACTAAATTAAAAAACTTTTTCTCTGAAGATTTTAGCAAACAGATTGGAAATTATAACTGTTTTGATGAACTTAAAAGTCTGCTACCTGAAGACTTTGATAATTGGGATTATGTATATAAAGCACAGTATCTCGAAATTATTACTTTTATGAGCGGATATCTGCTCTCTTCGCAGGGTGATCGGATGGCTATGGCAAATTCTGTCGAACTACGTGTACCTTATCTGGATCACAGGATTATTGAATATATGGCTACCGTACCATCAAAATTTAAAATAAGAGGTTTGAATGAAAAATATCTGCTAAAGAAAGTGTTTAAGGATTTGCTTCCAAAAGAAATTGTATATCGACCAAAGAATCCTTATCGTGCGCCAATAAGGAACAGCTTTTTTAATAATAAATCGTTTGATCTTCATTCCGTTCTTTCGGAAAAAGAAATTAATGAATCCGGAATATTTAATCCAGGTAAAGTAAAATTGTTAATTCAAAAAGCGGAAAGGTCCCAATCTCTTAGCGAACTTGATAATATGGCAATTGCGGGAATTATTTCTACTCATTTTTTACAAAATCATTTTATTAAATATAAAAAATTAATTGTGCCTGAAGAATATTCATTTGGCACTTTTATAGATAAAAGAAATCAAATAAACTAAATTTTACTTTGGAGAAAAGATGAACTTTACAATGGATTCAATTTACTTAGATGCTCATGCAGAAACAGAGAGACTGGTTGCAGCATTAAAAGAAACAGTTGCCTTCAAGCTAAAAAAACGTGGAGCTGTTATCGGCGTTAGTGGCGGCATAGATTCATCAGTTGTACTGGCATTGTGTGCTAAAACCTTCGGTCCGGAAAAAGTACTTGCTATTATGATGCCTGAAAGAGATTCTAGTCCTGAAAGTAAAGAACTGGCAACTCTGCTTTGTGAGAAATTTAAAGTCCCTTATATCTTAGAAGATATTACGGATGCAGTTCATGGATTTGGCTGTTATGAAAGAAGAGACGAAGCAGTTAAGCGTGTATTTCCTGAGTATGATCCTAAAACTTATAAGATGAAAATTGTTCTTCACGCTGATAAAGAAGCTAAAGGCAAACTAAATCTATTTTATCTTACAATTATAGCTCCAGATGGAGAAATAAAATCTCAACGCCTTCCGCTAGCAGAATATCTTCAAATTGTAGCAGCTTCAAATTTCAAACAACGGAGCAGAACTAATATGTTGTATTATCACGCTGAAGCTAAAAAT
>JAOTUT010000113.1 GCA_029863735.1 Ignavibacteria bacterium | reverse complement strand
TTAGATCCTTCACTTAAAGGGAAAGGTTTTGTTTACTTTTCACCTATCGTTTCAATGAGACAACATTTCAATTTAGATACTTGCATTCGTCCATGTATTTCGTTCAAGGGAAATCCGTTGAACTTCATTCGCAAAGATG
This sequence comes from Ignavibacteria bacterium, assembly GCA_029863735.1. The sequence goes on along the minus strand of JAOTUT010000113.1, from coordinate 5,620 downwards.
GTAAAGGTGGTTTTGAAGAACCAATAGTTAACTCAATAATTTTCCGGCAAAATACAGAAGGACTTTACGCAGGAATTGAGTGGACAAATCCACCTGCAAATGTTCGTGCAGCATTTGAATCTCATCCAAAGTGGAAAGCATTTAAAGATGTTCCAAATGAAGAGCTTGCAATTTCAACAAGGATAATAACTAAAAATGCGGCAACGAGAATTATCCGTGCAGCTTTTGAGTATGCTAAAAAATATGGTTACAAGAATGTAACAGTCTGTGAGAAACCAAATGTTCTTCGTGAGACCTCCGGAATGATGCTGAAGATTGGAAAAGAAATTGCAAAAGAATTTCCTGGTATTTCCTTATGGGATACTAACATTGATGCACAAATGATGTGGCTTACAAAAAATCCTGAAGACTACGGAGTGGTTGTGGCTGAAAATATGTTTGGCGATATTATCTCAGATGGATTTGCTGGATTGGTTGGCGGACTTGGATTTGCGTGCAGTGCAAATCTTGGTGATGAAGTTGCGGTATTTGAACCAACTCACGGAAGTGCGCCAAAATATCAGGAATTAGATCCTTCTATAGTAAATCCTATTGCAATGATAATGAGTGCCTGTATGATGTTGGATCATATTGGTGAAACCGTAAAAGCGGATAAAATCAGAAAAGCAATTGCTAAAGTTGTTGACGACGGGAAAGTTAAAACTTACGATATGATGAAGCTGCGTGGCAGTCCTGATGTATTCAAGCACGGTGCCTGCACAACTCAGCAAATGACAGATGAAGTAATAGCTAATTTGTAAATTGTCATTCTAAACGAAGCGAAGAATCTTTTATAAAATTTCTAAGAGAATCTTCATTCCGTTTCATTGCATTCAGAATGACAATAAAAAATTAAAGGAAAATAAACATGCGAGATAAAGTAAAAAAAATCTGGCCGGAAATTGAATGGATTAAAGATAAAGATCTAAGAGAAAAAACTCTTGATTGCTGGATTTATGCAATTGAAAACTCGGTTCTCTCACCAGAAGATCTGGAAGTAATTCCATTTTCATTATTGATTAATGATTGCAATATAACATTTATGAACCATAAAAGAACAGCAGTTCAACTATCGGTTGATATAGCAAAGCGAATGAAAGAAAATTTTGGTGGCGATATTAATATTGATATGGATTTAATAATCGCCGGAGCAATTCTGATAGATGTTGGAAAACTAATCGAATACGATACGGTTGACGGAAAACTTACAACCAGTAAAGCAGGAAAACTTTTACGTCATCCATTCAGCGGTGTTGCAATTGCTGACCGATTTGGTTTGCCGCCTGAAGTTCAACATATCATTGCTTATCATGCAAAAGAAGGTGATGATGCAAAAAGAAGTGTTGAAGCAATAATAGTTCATCATGCAGATTTTGTTTCATTTGAACCTTTTAAAGCGTGAGAAAAAAAATGAACCAAACCCTATTAGAAAAAATCGCACAAAAATTTGCAGTAGGTTTATCACCTGATCACGAAGTTTATTCCGGTGATTACATTATGATTCAACCAGCTTATGTGATGACGCACGATAACACCGGTGCAGTTATCCCCAAGTTCAAATCAATTGGTGCAAAAAAGCTATTTAACCCGAGGCAGGTTGTTCACACACTCGATCATGATATCCAAAATAAAACTGAAAAGAATTTAGAGAAGTATAAAAAGATAGAAGAGTTCTCCAAACAAATGGGAGCGGATTTTTATCCGGCAGGAAGAGGAATCGGTCACCAGATTATGTGTGAAGAAGGTTATGCATTTCCTGGAACAATGGCAGTGGCTTCAGATTCTCATTCAAATATGTACGGCGGTCTTGGATGTTTAGGCACTCCCATTGTTCGAACTGATGCTGCTGCAATTTGGGCAACCGGAAGAACCTGGTGGAAAGTTCCGCCGATTGCAAAGGTTGAACTAACTGAAAAGCTACAAAAAGGTGTTACAGGAAAAGATGTTATCATTTCGCTTTGTGGATATTTTAATAACGATGAAGTTTTGAATCACGCAATCGAGTTTGTGGGCGAAGGTGTTAGAAACCTTTCTGTCGAAGAAAGACTAACTATTACCAATATGACGACCGAATGGGGTGCACTTGTTGGTTTATTCCCGATTGATGAAAAAACTATTGAGTGGCTGATAGAAAGGGATCAGTATATCCAAAAGAGAGGTTTGGAAGGTGTGCCATCCGATAAAGATGGAAACGGAAAGCATCCTCGAATAAATGAAGAAAGAATTTCTGAACTTGAAAAAAATAAATATAAAGCTGATGATGATGCATTCTATTCCAAAGAACTAAAAATAGATTTGTCAACAATTGAACCTTATGTCTCAGGTCCAAACTCGGTTAAAGTGATGAACTCAGTCTCTGAGTTGAAAAAGAAAAACCTGAAAATCAATAAAGCTTATCTTGTCTCCTGCGTTAACAGCAGATTGGATGACATCAAAGAGGCTGCAGAAGTTGTAAAAGGGAAAAAAGTTGCCGATGGAGTTGAGTTTTATGTTGCCGCTGCATCAAGCGAAGTGCAGAATGAAAGTGAACTTGCTGGTTACTGGCATGCACTGATTGATGCAGGTGCAAAGCCATTACCGCCGGGATGCGGCCCCTGCATTGGACTTGGAACAGGTTTGCTTGAAGATGGTGAAGTCGGAATTTCTGCAACCAACAGAAACTTTAAAGGAAGAATGGGCTCACCGAGTGCGTTTGCATATCTTGCTTCGCCTGCTGTTGTTGCTGCATCTGCAATCGCTGGAAAAATTGATTACGATTGGAGCAATGGAAACAAACAAATCAAAGCTGAAATTAAAATCAATAAAAGAACCTCGACTAAAAAACCTTCTATAAAAATTCTTCCTGAATTTCCTTCATTGATTGAAGGTAATCTTTTATTCTGCCATCACGATAATCTTAACACAGATGGAATTTATCCCGGCAAGTATACTTATATGGATGACTTCAGTCCTGAACAGCAAGCGAGTGTTGTTATGGAAAATTATGATCCTGAGTTCGTAAAGCATGCCAAGAAAGGCGATGTTGTTGCTGGAGGATTTAATTTCGGAACTGGAAGTTCACGCGAGCAAGCTGCGACTGCTTTTATCTATAAAGGAATTGCTTGCTTAATTGCAGGTTCGTTCAGTGAGACTTATGCACGCAATGCGATAAACAATGGATTTTTAATTATTGAATGCTCTGATTTGGTAAATGACCTTAAAGATAAATACGGAAAAGAAAAACTTACAGTCCAGACAAACAATAAAGTAAAATTAGATTTTGAAAATTCTTCAATCACTTTTGACGGAAAAGATTATTCAATCGATCCTGTTGGTGAAGCTGCACAGGAGCTTATAGTTACTGGTGGATTAGAAGAGTGGGTGAAGCAGAATCTCTCTTAAATTAAATATTATGTTAATTTAGATTGGAATTTTTTAATTGATCAATAGAGTATTCATCATACTTTCATTAATTGTTGTTCTTATTAAAGTAAGTTATCCACAAGAGAATCGAATTATTTTCGAAATTAAAGCCGGAGTATCTTATATCCCGATGTGGGAACAACATAATTTATGGAGCACTCTTCCAAATGTAAAACAATACTTTCCTTCATTTAATTCCAAATTTCTTGTAGGGTATAATTTTAATAGTGAACACTCATTAAGACTAGCAATAGGTTATATTGAATCGAAAGTTGAAGCATCAAGTATAAATCGAAAAGTAGATTGGAATTACAAAGGCTACCCCTTGAGCTTAATATATCAGTATAATATTTACTCATTATCAGATATTTTAAAACCATATTTGTTAGGTGGAATTTCATTTTACTGGAGTGAGGTTGAACAAAATGTGGAAGGATCGATTGAAAGATTATATGATGGTAAAAGAAATGAGACTGGTCTTGGTTTAGAAGGAGGTATTGGATTGAGTATTAAACTATTAAATAATCTTAATATGTTATCCGAATTTCAGTTAAGAATATCAAACGCATCAATATTTTCAGAAGATTCAAAATATTTTAGCATAGAATTTACAGGAATTTATTTTCAATTAGGTCTAGGATATAGTCTATAGCTTAAAATAGAAATGAAGCAATCTTTAATCGAAATAGATTACTTCATTTCGTTCGCAATAACACTAATTAATTTATCAACCAAATAATTCGAAAATTATCTTTATGCAAAAATCAATCTCACGAACAATTTCAGAATTTGCAATCAAACTTAAATATGAAGACTTGCCAAAGGAAGTGGTTAATGAAGTAAAAAGATATTTGTATGATTCAATTGGCTGTGCTTATGGCGGATATTATACAAAAGATGTGAACATCATCAGAGATATTTATAGAGAGATGGGAGGCAAAGGTCAAGCAACCGTTATAGGTTTCGGTGATAAACTTCCTGCAGTTAATACAACCCTAATTAATTCATTGATGATTCGTGCACTTGACTTCAACGATATATACTGGAAAGAAGATCCTTCGCATCCATCAGATATTATTCCAGTTGCACTTTCGGTTGGGGAAATGGTCGGTGCTTCAATGAAAGAAGTGATAACCGCAATTGTTCTCGCTTATGAATTTGAGCAAAGACTCTGCTTGTTTGCTTCTCCTGGAGTTCGTGAACGAAAATGGCATCACGCAACATTGACACAATTTGTTTCCCCGATTGTTGCAGGAAAAATGCTCGGACTAAATGAAGATCAAATGGTAAATGCAATTGGAATTAGTGGAAGTCACAATCACACAATTGGCTGTCCGACTGCTGGCAAGTTAACGATGATGAAAAACACAGTTGATCCGATTGCAGTGCAAAGCGGTGTGTTCGCTGCATTGATGGCAAAGAAAGGTTACAGCGGAACGGAAGCAGTGTTTGAAGGAAAAGAAGGATTTATGGACACATTCCTTGGTTGGAATGCGAAGGAGCAAAAAGTTGATCCGGTAAGTATGAAAGGAAGAGATGGAGTTTCTGATTGGAAATGGAATATTGAAAAGCTTGTTGGCGGATTGGGTGAAAGCTATAAAATTATGGAATGCAGTATGAAAGCATTTCCGACGGAAGCTTTAACTCATACTCATCTTTCTGCTACGTTGAATGCTATTACAAAAAATAATATCACTTACGATCAAATTGAATCTGTAACTCTAACAACGCTTGCACAAGCTTATGATATACTTTTCGATTCGCACAAGTATCGTCCGGAATCAAGAGAAACAGCTGATCACTCACTTCCCTACTGCATTGCAGCAGCTTTAGTTGATCATAAAATTACGACCAGTTCGTTTAGTGACGAGAAGCTGAAAGATTCAAGGATTTGGGAAGTGATTGATAAAATTAAAGGTGAACCTTCGCAGGAATTTGAAAAAATGTTTCCAGCAAAGCAGCCATCTAAAGCTGTTGTAAAAACAAAGATTGAAGAGAATTTTCGGAATATCTCGAATATCCAAAAGGTGATCCAAGAGAACCGATGACAATGGAAGATCTTGATAATAAGTTTGAAGGATTATCAGAAGAACTTCTTGCATCGGGAAGAAGAAAAGAAGTTAAGGAAGTAATATTTAGTGCTGAACAGTTAACAGCAAAAGAGTTTATGAAGAAATTA
>JAOTUT010000111.1 GCA_029863735.1 Ignavibacteria bacterium | reverse complement strand
CGCCCCGAACCATTACGGTTACATAACCACCGCCAATGGCTTCTTTACCGATTAATTCAACTTTAGCTGCCTTCACCATTGCGTCTGCAGCTTCGATGGAACCAACCAATCCTTTTGTTTCCACCATTCCAAGTGCGTCAAGTGACAATGCTGACATAGAAATGCTCCCAATTAATTGATTTATGATTGAAAAAATAGTTTTTTAGTACGATAATGTCAAACGTTTCGTAAGATAATTTTTTATAATAACAGAAGTTAGTTAAATGACTTAATAAATACTCTTAAAAGACCGGACTATTATTTTGATTCCAGATACTCCTGCAGAATTATTGCTGCGGAGTGTTTGTCCAGCAAATCTTTATTTCTCCTTTTAGATTTTTTAGTGACGGATTCAATCACTTTCTCTTTTGCAATTGCTGATGAATATTCTTCATCCCACAATATCACTACAATTTTGAATTTGGTTTCAATTTCCTGCTTTAACTTCTGTACTTTTTTGGATAATTCTGCCGATGATTTAAATTTTAATGATGGCAATCCAAGAATAATTTTGGCAATATTTTTTTCAGAAATGATTTTTGAAAGATTATTTATAAAAGCTGAGTCATTTTGCAGTGTAATAAACGGATATGCAAAGATAAAAAGAGGGTCACTAAGTGCTATTCCAATTCGTTTTTCACCAAAGTCAATTCCCATTATCCTTGATTCATTTTTACTCTGCTCCAATTTTTATCCGCTTCCCTCAAATCGTTCGACCTTGTATAAGCCTCTAAGTTTTTTTAATCTATCAATAAGGTTATTAAGATGCTCCAGATTATTAACGTAAACCATTACTGAACCTTCGAAAGTAGAATCATTCGTGTTGATGTTAATTGATTTGATGTTTGTATCTTTATACGAAACTATAGTGTGAGCTATATCGTTAAGAATTCCAGGACTATCTTCTCCTTTCAATGTTAATCCTGCCACGAATAGTGTTCCATCTGTTCCGGGCCATTGAACTGCCACTAATTTATCTGCATCAATTTTTGAAAGATTAATAAGATTATTGCAAGTTTTCCTATGAATTTTTACTCCCTCACCAATTGTGATATAACCAATTACCGGATCGCCAGGAATCGGGTTGCAACATTTAGCATAAGCGTACATAATTCCTGAAGATTTACCGTCAACTAAAATTCCACCAACATCTTTACGAGCAATTTCTGCAAATTGATCAAAAGCCAGTGTCTTTTCCTTATCTTCTGCTGATTTATCTCCTGTGTCAATTAGAATTTGATCAAGATTAACATTGCCCTGAGCTATTGCCTTAAAAAATTTCGAATTATTATCATACTTATACTTTCTGGCAATCTTTGAAACATCGCTGGTTGAGAAAGCAAGTTTTAACTTCTTTAATTTTTTACTCCAAATTTCCTTTCCGGCTTTAACAATTTTCTCATCTTCCTTATTCAAATATTTTCTAATTGCCGTTTTCGCCTTCTGAGTCTGTACAAATTTCAACCAGTTTTTATTTGGATGCTGATTTTTTGAAGTAATTATTTCAATCTGATCACCACTGTGCAACGGAGTGTCAAGAGGAACAATTTTTCCGTTAATCTTTGCACCAATACATTGATAGCCAACATTACTATGTATTTCAAATGCAAAATCAACTGGTGTGGAATCAATCGGGAGTCTTCTTAATTCACCTTTTGGAGTGAAAATATAAATTTCATCCTGATAAAGGTTAAGCTTGAAGTCTTCTAAAATTTCTCTTCGGTTTTCATCTTTTCCTGCTCCTTCAAATATATCTCTTATCCAGTTTAACCAGTTTTCAAGGTTTATATCTGTGGCTGCTTTATCTTCTTTATATTTCCAGTGAGCAGCAAGTCCGCGTTCTGCAATCTCGTGCATTTTTTTTGTTCTTATCTGAACTTCAACCAGTCTGCCTTCCAGACCAACTACGGTTGTATGAATTGACTGATAGTTATTATTCTTCGGGATGGAAATGTAATCCTTAAATCTATCGGGCACAGGGATATACATCTGATTGACTATTCCAAGAGTTGTATAGCAGTCATTTGAATTTTCTGTATAAAGAATAATTCTAAGTGCAAACAAATCATAGATCTCTTCAAATGGTTTGTTACGCTTCATCATTTTCCGGTAAATACTGTAGAAATGTTTTGGACGACCTCCCATTTCATATTTAAGCTTATATTCATCCAGCTTTTTTCCAATCGGTTCGGAAAATCTTTTTATATAAGCTTCTCTTTCCTTTCGTGAACTTTTAACCTTTCCAACCAGTTCTTCGTACAATTCCCGATTTAGATATTTAAAAGATAAATCTTCCAACTCCCACTTAACTCTGGCAAGACCAAAACGGTTTGCAAAGGGAGCATATATTTCGAGCGTTTCCTGTGCAATTCGCTTTTGCTTATCCGGACTTACAAATTCAAGAGTGCGCATGTTATGTAGTTTATCGGCAAACTTGACCAGAATAACTCTCACATCTTTGACCATCGAAAGTAACATCTTACGATAATTTTCAGCTTTCGTTATATCCTGACCCTTGAATATGCCGCTGATCTTTGTTACTCCGTCGACAATTTCGGTTACTTCTTTGCCGAATTCTTTTGTCATTAAATTCAAATCAAAATCTGTATCTTCAACGACATCATGCAAGAGTGTGGCTACAACAGTTATATCATCGAGCGGAAACTCTTCAACAACAATCATTGCAACTTCGTAGGGATGATAAAAGTATGGTTCACCGGAAGCTCGGAGGTCATGCTTATGAGCTTCAAGTGCAAACTTGAATGCTTTTGTTATAAGACCTTCATCAACTTTCGGCAGATTTTTATGGCAGACGGCGAGAAGATCCGCTAACATTATTTGATCGTTGGGACTCTCTTTACTCATTATAACTTAAAATAATAACGCTACTTTTCGAAAGTAATTTACTTTATTTTGACGAGATGTTAAAGTCAGGTAAGACTGCAAATAAGATTTAGTTCTTCAGGGTAAGTTCTTTTTTCAGCTCATTAACTCTTTCGAGTCTATTACTCATCTCCTCCAACGTTTTCTTTGAGATGTTTTTCATTGATAAAATTTCATCGCAATATTTTATTGCTTCTTCTCTATTTCCAAGTCTGGCATACTGTTGGGCAATAATATGCTTGAGTGTAATTTCGTTTTTATAATTTCCTGTTTTAATTTCAGGATAAGAATTTAATATATCCTTATAGAGTTTAATTGCTTTTAAAGGAGTTGTCTCTTCATATGCTCTCGCCATACCCCATTTAAATGTTCTTGATTCAGGGAACTCCTTCAAAGCGTTTTGTGCTACACTGATTGCTTCTTCATACTTTTTTTGATCGATATAAATCCAGATTAGTGAATTAACAGCCAGATGTGAATTATAACTTGATGAATCAATCGCAATAATTAAAATATCAATTCCAATATTTTTTGTGTCATTTGAAAATGGCAGCCAACTAACTAATTCCAGCTTCCTGCTCTTCCAATATTCAAATGTGCCAATTGCTATGTATGCTTCGAAAAAATTTTCTTCCGAAGAAAGTATCTTTTCAAACTCAGAAATTGAATTGATACCGGTAGTTAATGCTGAAAACCAGTTTCCATTTATTGCCTCGAAGTAAGAAAGGTATCCCTCTGAAAGAGCATAAAAATATCGATACCAAATATTGGATTCATCAGAGTCAAGTAATTTTTCGGATTGATTTTTTGCTGATTCCAGATTTTCACGAATATACGTTTCATCAAAATCCTCTGCGTAATCATACGCTTCAGCTATTTTATTTGCAGCAAGATAAATTTTACCGAGTGGTAGATTAGAATACTCTTTATTAATTCTTGTAAAGATTTTATTTGCAGATGTGTAATCCTGATTTACAACATATTGGATTCCGGTTCTTAAAAGTGAATCAACAACAGCATCAGGATAAATCTGAGCAGATACTTCAGAATAAATCAGAAGAATAAAAACTATTAAATAAAATTTACAACGTTCCAAAGGTTCTGTCTCCAGCATCACCCAGGCCGGGAAGAATATAGCCTTTTCTATTTAATTGTCTGTCAAGTGCAGAACTAAATATTATCACATCAGGATGATCATACAATAATTTTTCTACCCCCTCTGGTGCTGCTAACAGGCAGGCGAAAATAATATTCCTGGCTCGCCGTTTTTTCAAAAAACTTATTGCAGTTGAAGCACTACCTCCGGTTGCAAGCATAGGATCCAGTAAAATCACTTCGGCTTTGCCCAGATTTTTTGGTGTCTTCAAATAATAGCTGATTGGCTGAAGAGTACTTTCGTTTCGCTCAAGACCAACGTGACCAAGTTTTGCGTCAGGTATAAGCTGCAGGAATCCTTCAACCATTCCAAGCCCGGCACGTAAGACTGGAATCAAAACGACATCGTGCTTTAGCTGATATCCATTGGTTGATTCGAGCGGTGTCTTGATTTTAGTACTCTTTAAAGAAAAAGAAGTGCTGATTTCCACAGCAAGTATGTTTGAAATTCTCGTTACTGCAGCTCTGAAAGTTTCACTGTTAGTTTTCTTATTCCGCAAGATAGTAATATCTCTTTTTACCAGTGGATGCTGGATAAGAACAAGATTTTGGTGAGTTAATTTCTTTTTCAACTGATGACTCTATTTATTATTAAATATTTCTACCAATAATTTTAAGCAGGTTTACAAATGGAGATAAAGGTGGTGTATAGTTGTAATTAATACTCGAAAGAATTGACACAGGTGTTCTTAATTTTATTAGTGCTGAAACTAAATCAGCATAACCGGAAATTTCTTTACCTCCCAAAAATGAAGCGCCAATTATTCTTTTACTGCCCTTTTCTGCCAGGACTTTCCCAAAAACATAATCACTGCCGGGCATTACTGCTACTAAATTTCGTGCTTTAGCAAATGATTCTTGAATCTCAAACCCACTTCTCTTGGCTTCTTCAGAAGTCAGCCCAACCATAGCAAAAAACTTATCAAATATTTTCACACTGATATTTTTCACAAATGGTGCATACCTAACATTCCCGCCGGTAGCATTTTCTCCCGCAATATGTCCCAAATCGTAAGCATGAGTTGCAAGTGGAAGGTAATCCTTTTTACCTGTGACAGCATTAATAACTTCAACATTATCTCCTGCTGCGTAAATAAATCTATCTGAAGTTTTTAAATACTGATCAACCTTTACTGCCCCGGATTTCCCAAGTTCAAGTTTTGCTGATTGAGCCAAAAAAGTATCAGGTTCAAAACCGACTGAGAGCAGAACGAGATCTGTTTCAATAAATTTATCTCCAATTCTCAAGGCGATCAGTTTATCTGCCGATATCATCGGTTCAATTTCTTTTACTCCGCCAAGAAATTCAACTTTATTTTGATTGAGAATATTTTGAATCTCATCCGATAATTCTTTGTCTGCAATGGGGAGCGGTTTTGTTTCTCTTTCGATAACTTTAACGTGAATATTTTTTTTAACTAATGCTTCAGCAGCCTCAAGTCCAATGTAACCAGAACCAATAATAATAGCATTTGAAGCCTTCTCTTTCTTAATGAACTCTTCTAGTTGAATCAGATCATTAATATTTTTCAGAGTGAATACATTTTTTAGCCGTGTGTCGAACCCGGGTAATGTTTTTGCTTTAGAACCGGTTGCAAGTATCAGTCGATCATAATCGTGTTCAAGTATTTTATCCTCAATCAAATCTTTGACTATGATTGATTTCTTCTTCGTATCAATTTCCTG
>JAOTUT010000112.1 GCA_029863735.1 Ignavibacteria bacterium | reverse complement strand
TAGCGTAGATGTAGGGATCGGCAGGATTAACAAAGCAATCATACTTATTACCATCTGGTTGTGCGGCAAGTATGCTTATGAAAACTGTTGCCGGTGCTATAGCAGCGCCTTCAGTGTAGTTTAAAAATTCTTTAAAAGTATTAAACCTGGAATATTCAATATCCCATCTCATAGCTTCGGCAAGATTAGTCCACGGAGAAAGTTGAATATTGAAGGTTTTGAAAGTATCTGATAGAGCCCGAAGAATTGGGTTTTCAAATCTCTTCCCATTATAACAGTCAGTTATCAGATCTTCCCATTTGTTTATTTCCTCCAGATAAAAAATCTTTTCATCACAACTGAGCTTAGTTCTGTTTTTAATGCCATCAACAAAATCATCAAGTATTCTCATTGATGCATAAGTTGAACAAAAGGCTTTAAATTTATTTTTATCTTCAAAAAAACCAGTTACATAATAAAGAAAAGGATTTTTTTGCTTTGCAATATTTTCGCAAAACATATAGGTAGAGCAAAGACTTGCGTTATTATTATTTCCCCAATCAATAGTATGCATAAAAGTTTTTATAAAATTTATTTGTTGTTTGGTAAGCTGATATTTTTCTAATAAACTTTACTAAACTCTTCGTACTCGTCTCTCAGATCACACGAAAGTTCATTTTGTTCATTCTGATAGAAACTGCAATTGCTTTCGAGTTTTTTCCTTAACTGGGCCCTCGCACGGTGCAATCTTATTTTTACGGTATCAAGACTTAGATTTAGTATTTCAGCAATCTCCTGATTCTTCAATCCTTCCAGCTCACTTAGTAATACAACCGTCCTATAATTTTCCGGCAAGTTTTCAATATAGTTCCTAATACAAGCGTTCATTTCTTTCCGCACATATTGCTGATCTGTTGATTCAGCCTTTTCTCCTGAAAACTGATCTTTATCCTCAATCTCAGGATCATTTTCCCGTGCGGCTTCGAGTGATGTAGTGTTATTAACTTTATATTTAAATGATGGATTACGCATCCTGTCTACTGCAGTATTAGTTGCTATGCGGTAAATCCAGGTAGATAGTTTTGAATCACCCCGAAAGTTTTTTAATCCGCTTTCAACTTTTATAAAAACCTCCTGGGAAAGATCCTCGGCTTCGTATCTGCCTGATAAGCGGGTTAAGTATCGTAAGATTCTGGGTTGGTACTCTTTAAAGATCTGTTGAAATTCCAATTCATTTGAGTTCATAATATTCTCGCCCTTCATTATTATGAATAATATGGCTAATCGTGATAAAGAAATATCCAGCCAACCCAAACAATATAACCAAAATTAGGCAAATTGGATACTCCCACGTAAGTTTGAACGAATATTTTTCTCGATGCTCTAATCTAACAACAGTCCTTTTCAACTTTGGTCTCAGATTTATTTGATTTAGTTTGAACATTACTTTTATCCTCTGCGCAACCACATCCATCTGATTTGCAGCTCATATTTTTCATCATCTCCTTCATCGTTGAGCAGCAATCAGAGGAATCTTTTTCTGGGTCTTTGTAGAAATCTTCCATCATTTTGAACATTTTCGGTGTTTCTTCAGAAGAAAAGTCGCAGCATCCGCTTTGCGAATTCTTCTCTTCATTTGTGTTTTGTGTCTTTTCTTGCTTTTCCATTTTATTTTCTCCTTTTTGGTTTTTTGTGTATCTATTAGTGTAGACGGAATCGGTTAATAAAAGGATACACCTGTTCCTGGGCAAGTAATTTATTGGAAATGTAAGTTTATAAGAGGCCTTTTGGGTGGATTAGAAGGCGGATCGATAAATGAATGATTACCAAAGTTTAAGATACCCGGAAAGGAATTCTTAACTTTTATAGGATACTTTATATTTTTATAAATCTACAATTTAATTTGTCACCAGTATTTTCCGAAGATTTTATAAAAGTATAATCAGTAATTATTAAATTGTTAGAATGATCATTTTATCTAACTTTTAAGACAACCTCATACAATAACTCAATCCTCCTCATCATTATTAAAAAACTATCCTTGAAACAATATATATAATGCTGAACGCTAAAAGTATATCAAAATACACTGAAGCAAATATAATCTTGAATCAACATTAAAAAGCCCTTGCCGAATAAAGTAAGGGCTTTAAGTTATACTTTACTAAATAATTTTACTTCAACAGCAACATCTTTTTCGTTTCAACAAAGTTGCCGGCTCTTATCTGATAGAAATAAACTCCGCTTGGTAGTCCCTCTGCAATCCAGGTTAATTCATAAGTGCCTACTGGTTTTTCTTCGTTCACTAACGTTTCTATTTCTTTACCCAGTACGTCAAAGACATTAATAACCACATTAGCTGACTGTAGAACTGAGTATCTTATTTTCGTGCTCGGGTTAAAAGGATTGGGATAATTTTGCGAAAGTGAATATTCTGTTGGTATAACCTCAGTTTTTTCATCTTCAATAAAAGTAAGTCCACCATCAGTTGTTTTTAATATAGTTCCCGAACCACCAACTGTCCAGCCAGTATTCTGATTTATAAAATATAGTGACTGAAGGGTTACACTAGTGAGGTGATTTTGAAAATACCAATTCGTACCACCATTTGTGGTTTTAAGAATTGTTCCGTAATCACCGGTTGCCCAACCTATGTTTTCATCTAAGAAATAAATTGAATAAAGTGCACAGTCACAGGGGACATCCTGAAAAGACCAGTTTACACCGCCATCAATAGTTTTAATGATTGTGCTATTCCAACCTACTACCCAACCAGTATTTTCATTAACAAAATAAGCTGACCACAGCTGTTCATTAGTCCCAGGCGATAAAGTGATCCAATTTACTCCACCATCTGTAGTTTTTTGAATATGACCCGATCCTCCCGTTACCCAACCTGTATTATGATCAATGAATTGTACAGATTCACCATATACAGTTGATATGCTCGGATTGAACCAATTGGTTCCACCATCAGTGGTTTTTAAGATTATGGTGCCTGCAATAACCCAACCAGTATTTTCGTCAACAAACCAAACCGATCTTTCTCCCCAAAAATCTAAATCAGTTTCATCTAATTGTTGGAACCAATTATTTCCGCCATCAGTGGTTTTAAGTATCCCAGGTTCACCCACTACCCAAGCAACATCCTGGTTAAAAACGAAAATCGACTCCAATACCTTATTTGTACCGCAATCTTGTTCAAACCAAGTAATTCCGCCATTGGTAGTTTTTAATAAAATATTTGTACTTGGGCTCAACTGATGGTATGTACCGCCAACAGCCCATCCGATGTTTTCATTCACAAAGTGAACTGAAAATAAGACTTGCCTGGTTATCTCACTGTTTTGAAAAAACCAATCAACACCCCCAGTTGTTGTTTTAAGGATTTTTCCTTCGTCTCCAATAGTATAACCTACTGTTGGATTTGGAAAATAAATCTGGTACAAATAACCTGTTTGAAAAATTTGGGAACTCCAATTTTCTCCTCCATCAGTTGTCCTTAAGGTTTCCCCTCCGCCCCAATAACCCACAGCACAACCGCTGTCCTTATCAGTAAAATATACTGAACGCAATCGTCCTGATGTACCGCTTGTTTTTTCTTCCCAATTTGTTCCTCCATTTGTAGTCTTTAATATCAATCCATTGTATCCAACGATATATCCTATATTTGTATCCACAAAACATACTGAAGTTAAAAACGTTGTGGTTCCACTTCCTTGTACTCCCCAGTCTTCACCACAATTAGTTGTTTTTAGAATAGTACCATAACTACCAACAACCCATCCAATATTTTGATTGATAAACTGAATGAATGTCAAATCGTTACTTGTGATTACTTCAATTAACCAATTTTCGCCACCATCAGTTGTTTTTAATAGTATGCCATTTTCACCAGTAACCCAACCAATATTTTCGTCAATGAAATCTACCGAAAATAAATCGTATGTTACTCCACTCCATTGAGTTTCCCAATCATCTCCACCATTTGTTGTCTTTAGTATTAACCCATTTCTTCCTATAATCCATCCTGTTAAATTGTTCACAAAATAAATTGACTCAAACTGCTCAGATGTTCCAACCGTTATTACTTCCCAGTCTAGTCCACCATTAGTTGTTTTCATTATAGTGCCTACATCACCCGCAGCCCAGCCTGTATTATCGTTAACAAAATGGATTGAGTTTAAATTGTTTCCTTGAGGAGAAGGGTTTTGCCAGAACCAACCTTCTTGCGCAAGGGTAACAAGTGGCAATAAAATAAATGCAACACAAAGTAAAGAAATGCTTTTCATTGTGTCCTCTTAGTTATGGATAAATTGTTCTTATTAAATTTGTAGAGACGGGTCGCATCCTGTCCCTACTATTATATTTATTTACTTAAGTAACAACATCTTCTTTGTATCTATAAAATCTCCTGCTTTCAGTTGATAGAAATAAATTCCGCTTGGCAGGTTTTCTGCATACCAAGTTATCTCATAAGTGCCAACACTTTTTTCTTCGTTGACTAATGTTTCTATTTCTTTACCCAATACGTCAAAAACTTTGATAACAACTTTTGATGTATGTAGAATTGAGTATCTTATCTTTGTCGAAGGATTAAAGGGATTGGGATAATTATTAGTTAAGTTGTAATCAGCTGGTATTTCATCAATCTTTTCTTCTTCAACAAATGAAACACCGCCGTTTGTTGTGTGGAAAATTGTACCATAACCACCAACAACCCATCCATTGTTTTCATCAACAAAGCAGATGGATCCTAAAGGTTTAAAATGGCCAGTTGTTAATTGAACCACCCAATTCTCACCTCCATTTGTTGTGCTCCAAATTCTACCTTTCCAGTATGGGAATGATGCACCAGCAGCCCATCCATAATTTTCATTCACAAAGAATACTGACGCTATTGTATAGCCCAAATAAGGAGAACCACCCAATTGAGTCGTCCAATCTAGTCCTCCGTTAGTTGTCTTACTTATGATACCCAAACCCGGATTTGCACAAGATAGATCTCCATAATACCACCCTATTGAATCACTAATAAAAAATGTATTCGAGAGGGAGCATCCCATAAGTTGTGATAGAATCATCCAGTCATCCCCGCCATTTGTAGTTTTGTGAATGGTAGCATTACCCCCATCCAACACCCAACCAGTGTAAATATCAATAAAAAATAGATTACACCAGTAACCAGTAAGTGTGTCTAATTTAGCTTCCCACGTTTCTCCTCCATCTGTTGTTTTTATTACCTTCCCAACACCAGAAGCAAAACATATATTTTCATCAGTAAACTGTACTGATGTATAACGAGGATGATTGTCAAACGATTTATCCTGCCAAATTTCGCCACCGTTTGTTGTAATTAAAATTGTTCCTGATTCTCCAACCGCACAACCAAAATTTTCATCTAAGAAATTAACAGAATTTAATATGGCAACTGTGTCACCAAGCTGTTCTTCCCAATTATTACCACCATTAGTAGTTTTATATATATTTCCATTTCCATTCATATCATTACCAATCATCCACCCTGTGTTTTCATTAATAAATTGAACTGGGCCCAAGTGAAGAGTTGGATTAAACGATTGTTCAAACCACCCCTCTTGTGCGAGAGTATTGAATGGTATTAAAAGAAATGCAATAAAAAGTATAGATAAGTTTTTAATAGCGAGCCTCCAATTAGAAGTTGAAAGAGTTAATTTCAAAACTTCTACTTCGGGAGAGTAGTCGGTATGTTGATTCAGGAAATATTCAGCAATTCAACTCAGAAAATTTAACGCTCTCGGAGTA
>JAOTUT010000110.1 GCA_029863735.1 Ignavibacteria bacterium | reverse complement strand
TTGTTGCTCCAACAGCAGCAGCACCCATATCGAATGCCTGCTCCACTCCAGCGAACATTATCTGGTCAAATTTATTCGGGTAAGTTAAAAGTTCGTTGTGGTTGAGCTTTAGTATGAAAGGAATTTTGTGAGCATACTTTCTGGAAACCATTCCAAGTACACCAAGTGTTGATGCACAGGCATTGCATCCGCCTTCAACTGCAAGTTTAACAATATTTTCCGGATCGAAGTAAATCGGGTTTGGTGCAAATGATGCACCTGCTGAATGTTCAATTCCCTGGTCAACAGGAAGGATTGAAACATAACCTGTACCTGCTAGCCTGCCTTTGTTAAGGATCCAGTTTAGATTTTTTAAAACGTTTGGACTCCGGTCTGATTGCAAATGAATTCTATCAACAAAATCAGGACCGGGAAGATTTAGCTGCTCTTTTGGAAATTTGGCTTTATAAGTAAAGAGTTCATCAGCTTCTTTGCCTAATAACTCCTGAATCTTTTTTAACATAATAACTCCGTTTTAAATTTTTAATTTTGTTTTATTATCAGTGAATAGCAGGTCAAAAATAAGGTTACGGTGGGTGGATTTCAACGTTAAATAGAACAATAAATTATTTAAAATAAATAAGCCCCGAGGATTAATCGGGGCTTAAAAAGAAAGAATCTTAATTTAATCTATTATTTCGACTAGTGAGCTTGTTACGGTTTTGCCGCGATCATCTAGCAAAAAGACGCGGTAGAAACCGGGATCTTCAAATTCCATATCGCTTTCATCGTTTCGCTCAAAGAAAATATATTTCATATCGCGATCAATAGCAAAATCGAATTTCTTATAGTACTCAAATTTACCTGTTCTAAAATTGTATTTATCATACTGAATAGTCACATCATCTAATCTTAAGGCATAATCAGATTTAACCATTACCGTTATATGTCCCGTGGTAAATCTATCGCTAACGCCAATTTCCCCATCGTAATCATCATATCTTTCACAGAAATATAACACTGGTTCTTCCTGAGCTGAAGCGTTCGATTGCATAGCAAAGAATGCAAGGAACATTGCAAACAAAAGTAGGTAATTGATTTTTTTCATTATTCACTCCTTTGTGAGTTTGTTTAGTTAATTAGTCATTTGACATTACCAAGCTAAAAATCGTACCGTATTCTATGATTTAATTATCCATAAAATTGTAATAAAAATTAGATGCAGTGAGACCGAACCATTTAATTTTTACCTGATTTTTACATTCCAAGCAAGAATTACAATTTTCTCAATAAACGACAACTTTTTCTGAAGTCATAAATGTTATGAACCTCTACTAAAAAATTAAATATTTATAAAATAAAAACAAGTAATGTTGAAAATATTTTTCAAGAAATAATCCAAAAGAAAGCGCATTGTTTTTATATATTTGTCATTAAGTAAGTATAGAAATAACAATCAGTTGAGTAAAAATAAAATAACACACGTCTGCTTTGATCTTGACGGAACTTTAGTTGACTCGAGAGATACGATCCTGAGAAGCACACAAGTTGCTCTTGACGAACTCAAAATACCACATAAGATTCCAGAAGATGTATTTACAAATATGATTGGAAAACACTTTGTTGATATCTTCGATGAACTAAAAATTAAAGTGCCTGATTTCGAAAAGTTCATTTCAATTTACAAAGCACTTTATTTTAATTTTATAGATTCATCTATTTTGTATCCTGGAGCAGAAGAAATAATCAGATATCTTAGAAAGAATGATATAAAAATATCGCTGCTTACAACGAAGGGTCAGGATCAGGCAGAAAGGATTATTGATCATTTCAATCTTCAAGCCTCATTTGATTACATAATGGGCAGAAGAGATGGACTGGCACACAAACCATCACCTGAGCCTCTTTTATACATTTGTAAAGAACTGCAAGTCCAACCATCAGAATCGATAATGGTTGGTGATACAGAACTTGATATTCAATGTGGAAAGAATGCAGGCTCAAAAAGCAGCGGAGTGCTTTATGGTTACAGAACAAAAAATCAGCTTGAAAAAGAAAAGCCGGATTTTTTAATATCCGGCCTTAGTGAATTAATTAAAGTTTTTGAGTAAAGATCAACAAACCATCGGAATCGTATTCTTACTCATAATATTATTTAAGAACAACCATCTTTCTCGTCTGTGTAAATGAGCCAGCCTTCAGAGTATAAATATAAACACCCGAGCCCAGGTTGTCTTTAAGATTTTCAGTTGAGAACTCAACCGAATAATTGCCTGCTTCTTTGTATTCATTAACAAGCAAGGCTACTTCAGAACCAAGAAGATTGTAAATTGTCAGTTTAACCTGTCCTGCAACCGGAATCGAATAGTCGATTACCGTTGAAGGATTAAAAGGATTCGGATAGTTCTGCTCAAGTGCATAATCTTTTACTTGAGTAAACTCGACCATCTCAGCATTAAAAATTCTGAAGGTGCCGTCAAAATCAATTTGTTTTAATCTGTAATATGATATACCATTTACAGGAAATTCATCCGTGTATATATAATTACTTTTTTCTGTTGTCGTTCCCCTTCCTTCAACAGAACCGATTGTTTTCCAATCCATATTATTCTGGCCGGCACTTCCGACAGCTCTTTGGACCTCGAACATACTATTATTCATTTCTGATGCTGTTGACCAGGAAAGTACTACATTATTTGATTTGACATTGGCAAAAAATGAAAGCAATTCCACCGGAGTAATTTGATAAATAATTATTCCGATATCATCAACATACCATCCATCGCGTTCAATATAACCATCAGCATTCAACTGAAATCTAATTTTATTCTGTGCTGCTGTGTACGAAGCAAGACTCATCTCTTCTCTTACCCAGTTTGTTCTCAAACCATCGTAGAGGGGTTCACCATTCGGCTGGAAACTTCCCACTCCGGGTTCTGTGTACTGACCCTGAAGCGGAAACCAGGTTGAGCCGTTATTTGTTGATATATCTACTTGACCATAATCCCAATTGCTTTCTATATCATACTTTGTCCAGAAAACAAGCCTTGGATTAGTATATGAAGTTAAATTTATTGAGTTGGTTAATGTCATCGTAACTATTGCATTGCTAAGGTAATTTCCAATTTTACTGTCAGTATAAGAATTCGGAGCAGAGTGAAATGTAGTAGTAGTTGCTTCCCAATGAGGATTTGAAGATGGAGTGATAGTCCATAAATCAGTTGGATTATTAGTAGTATCAGCGAAAACAAAAACTGGTGTGCCAATTATCAAGCTAATTGTGTCTTTTCTAACAATGCTTGAGTTTAAACTAATTACGAATTCAAGTTTTATTTCTTCTTCAGCAGGTGCTGTTTGAGAAATAGTAAATATTAATGGAACAGTAACCTGTGCAGTAGATCTTGCCTGCAAAGAATCAAGGTTTGCACTACCGGAATTAATAGTAGCATACGTACTTAATGAATTAACCGTTACACCGATATTGTAACCAGTTGAAAGTCCTTTGTTCCTGAATGAAGGTAACATATTAACTACATCGCCCGGATTAAAATATTGCTGCGCAAAGTTTGGATTATCAAGATGAACTGATTCACCCGCAACCCAGGCATAATACAAATTCGGTAGTAAGTTTTCTACTGCCAGTGGTATAATCTCGCTTTGTGATGGCCAGAACCCTGTAGTGCCAACTTCCGGCGTCATAGCAAAAATCTTCCCATCGTTAGTTATTACATCTCCATCATAAAAATAATCATCACTTACCCCTCGAACACCATAACCAACTGTTTGCAGCGCAGTTCCAGCTGAGTAGCCGTTGAATGAAGTCATATCTCCTGCGTATTCAAGGAAAGTTAACGAATCAGGTGTTAAATAAGGAAAAGCACCATATGGATAAATTAGATAATTGCCATAGGTGTGGTAGTTAAGAGTATTACTAAAGTTTTTGCCAGCGAGGAAATCTCTGATAGCAGCGGTTTCAGGTTCTGAGAATGGAGCTGTTCCTCTGTAAGTATCACTGCTAGGAGTTGTACTCGAGCCACCATATGGAGAATTCCAATACGCATAAGGACCATAGTTCCTATTTAAATCAACACCATAACTTCCACCGTTGTCTCGTCTGTTTTTTCTCCACATTCCACCACCGCTCGGATTAGTATTGTAGTTATGCTGATAACCATCAGGATTAATAACAGGTATAAAATATATTTCCCTGTTATTTACCAAATATGTTGCTTCCGGGTCTGTTCCATAATTTTCTAAAAGATAAAACATATAAAATATCATCTGCTCCATACTTTCAGGTTCTCTTGCATGATGCAGTGCTGTATAAAGTACTTGTGGTTCATTTTCAGTAACTGTTGGATTATCGGAAATCTTGACCATATAAATAGGTCTTCCTTCAATTGAAGTTCCGATAGAAAATTTTTGTGTGATCAATGTTGGGTATAGAGTATACATTTCATCTAACTCAGCATTTACTTCAGCGAGTGTATAAAAACCGCCCATCGAACCGTAATTAAATCCTGTTACACTGAAATCCCGTTCGATTTTTTGAAGAGCCTGAGTTTTTTCAGCTTCACTCATCTTCGGAATGTTTTGATAATGTGCGAACCAATCTTCAATTAGAACATCATAACTAAAACCGCTGTTCTGAAGAATTACAAAATCACTTTCACTGATAAAGACGTCTATGCTTTTATCTTTATTGAAATTCAGATGATCGAACTCCATTCCCGCATTTATAAGAGTCTGAGCATCTTTAACATTATTCAGATAAATTTTGACTTCTTTGTAATTCTGAGAAAAAATGTTTAACGAAACGAGTATTAGAAAAGTAAAAAGTAAAAAATATTTAGTCATATTTGACCCCATTAAAATTAATTTATAAGTCTAATTTAAGTTTAATTTCCATTACTATTCAATCGAATCTCATTCTTAGAAATATTAAAATCCATCAATATCATACAATTTGTATGCAAATTATATAGTTAGAGTTACTGCCATTTGGTGACTTAAAACGGAATTGGATTCACTAATTTTGAGAAAACAATCAGTTTTTGAGAGGGATTAGCTCGTCTGATTAGAATTTCCTGAAAGCAAATCAAAGGCAAGATCCACAGCTTTGTGTGTACCTGTAATAACCAAAGTGTCCCCCGGTTGAAGAATATCTTTTGCAGATGGATTTGTTATAGTTGTTCCCTTTCTTACGATTGCAATAATTGTTGCATCTGTTTTACTTCTTAAATTCAATTCACCTATCGTTTTACCAGCAAACTGATTTTCTTCGTTTAAATAAAAAGTATCCGTTAGTCTAGCTGAAAGTAATTCATCAATATGAGTGAAAGCGACTTCAGTACCTGCTTCTGAGCGCAGGTATTTATATGATTCGCCTCTGAGAAGATTAACCTGCTGCATAATTACATTTAACGGAATATGATATTGTTCAAGCACCTGTCTGAATATTTGTATTGATGTTTCAAATTCTTCTGGAATTACTTTTGCTGCACCCATCTTTACAAGCTCATCGGTTTCCTTCACAAATCGAGTACGAACTATTACATGAATATTCGGATTTATTTCTTTTGCCTGCTTCAATGCTCTTTTGGATGTTGACCGATCAGAAATTGCAATCACAAGAATTTTAGCATTACTTATTCTCGCAGATTTAAGAACTTCGCTATTTCCAATGTCACCATAAATAATATTTTCTCCTTTGGATTTTTCCTTTTTGACAGTCTCCGGATTCATTTCTATGATAATGTATCTGATTCCTGTTTCCTTTAAAACATGAGCTAGGTTTCTTCCATTCAATCCAA
>JAOTUT010000109.1 GCA_029863735.1 Ignavibacteria bacterium | reverse complement strand
GCCAATCGTGGCGAAATTGCACTTCGAATTATCCGCACCTGCAAAGAACTGGGTATAGCCACCGTTGCAGTTTATTCTGAAGCTGATAAAGATTCCCTTCATGTTACATTTGCCGATGAGGCAGTTTGTATTGGTCCCCCCTTTGGAAAAGATAGTTATTTGAAAATTCCATCAATCATATCTGCCGCACAAGTTACCGGAGCTGACGCTATTCATCCTGGTTATGGGTTTCTTGCTGAGAACGCAAACTTCTCTGAAATCTGTCATGAATCAAAAATAAAATTTATTGGTCCATCTCCAGATATGATAAGAGCGATGGGTGATAAAGCCTTTGCAAAAGACACAATGAAAAAAAACGAAGTTCCTGTTATTCCAGGCAGCGATGGTGTGATAGAAAATATTGAGGAAGCGAAAGAACTTGCGAAAGGAATTGGTTATCCTGTAATTATTAAAGCCTCTGCTGGTGGCGGTGGAAAAGGAATGAGAATAGTTTGGGAGGAGAGTGAATTTCAAAAAGCGTTTCAGACCGCACGAACTGAAGCAGAAGCCGCTTTTGCAAATGGGGATGTTTACGTTGAAAAATTTATTGAGAATCCGCGACATATAGAAATTCAGATTATGGGTGACCAGCATGGTATTGTTTATCATTATGGAGAAAGAGATTGTTCTATTCAGCGCAGACACCAGAAACTTATTGAGGAATCTCCTTCGCCCGCTGTTGACGAAGATTTAAGAAACCGAATGGGTGAAGCAGCGGTAAAAGGTGCTAAATCAGTTAAATATGAAGGTGCAGGCACAATTGAATTTTTACTCGATAAGCATAAGAATTTTTATTTCATGGAAATGAATACAAGAATCCAGGTTGAACATCCAGTAACTGAACTTGTGTACGATGTTGATCTTGTAAGACAGCAGATTCTTGTTGCTGCTGGAGAAAAAATAGAAGTTAAGCCTAAAAAACCACATGGTCATGCAATCGAATTCAGAATTAATGCCGAAGATCCGGACAATAATTTTAGACCATCGCCCGGAAAAATTACCTCACTTCATTTTCCAGGTGGTTTCGGTGTCAGGAATGATTCGCATATTTATCAATCTTATTCTATTCCTCCTTATTATGATTCTCTGATTGCAAAGCTGATTGTCTGGGGGAAGAACAGAGAACATGCAATTATGCGTGGTAAAAGAGCACTTGGCGAATTTACTATTGAAGGAATCAAAACCACTATACCATTCCATCTGAAAGTTCTGGAAGACAGCAGATTTAAAAGTGGTAATTTTGATACAAGCTTTCTTGAGAAAGTTTAATACTCATATTATTCAAATAAAATTCAGATAAGAGGTAAAAATGAAAATACCTGATAATGTTAAATACACTAATGACCACGAATGGGTTCGTGTTGATGGAAATATCGGTACGATTGGGGTAACAGATTATGCACAAGGTGAACTCGGTGATGTTGTATTCGTTGACATTGATGTAGATTTAAAAGAAATATCAAAAGGAAATACGTTCGGCACAATTGAAGCAGTAAAAACGGTAGGCGATCTTTTCGCACCTTTCAGTGGAAAAGTTACAGAAATCAATAAAAAACTTTCCGACTCTCCTGAGGCAGTGAATGCTGATCCTTATGGTGATGGCTGGATGATCAAAGCCGAGATAAGCAATCTTGCAGATCTTAATGAATTGCTCGATGCTAATTCATATAAAGCATTGATTGGTCAATGAACCTGCTGAGTGTTCCGGATAAAGTTGTATCTTATTTTAAACCCGTGTTTGGCGGGTTTTTATTTTTAATTAAATATTTATTTTTATAGCAGATGAAACAGCGGGATTTAATACTTATAATTGATTTCGGATCTCAATACACGCAATTGATTGCACGCCGTGTAAGAGAAGTTAAAGTTTATTCAGAAATTCATCCACACACAATTACTTTTGATGAGGTAAAAAATCTTCAACCGAAAGGAATAATTCTCTCCGGTGGACCAATGAGTGTTTATGATGAATCCGCACCAGCGATTGATCCACAAATATTCAACCTTAAAATTCCGTTTTTGGGAGTTTGTTATGGTCTTCAGCTAATCTGTAAGAATTTTGGAGGAACTGTTGAACCTGCGACAAGCCGCGAATATGGGAAATCAATTTTAAGAATTAGAGACAACACAGATATACTTCGCGGAGTTGAAGATGCTTCCATTGTTTGGATGAGTCACGGTGACTATTTGACCGAATTACCAAAGGGATTTAAAGTTGTTGGTGAGTCAGATCATTCTCCAATCTGTGCTATTTCAAATCCGTCAAAAAGATTTTATGGTTTGCAATTTCATCCGGAAGTTGTTCATACGGAAGACGGTGAAAAAATTATCAACAATTTCCTTTTTGATATTTGTAAATGTATGCGAGACTGGACCCCACAAAATTTTATTGAAGAAAAGCTTGAAAAAATCAAATCGACTATTGGAAATTCAAAAGCAATTTGCGCTCTAAGCGGTGGTGTTGATTCAACTGTTGCGGCTGTACTTGTTAAAAAGGCTATCGGTGATAATCTGACTTGCATTCACATTGATAATGGACTAATGCGCTTGAACGAGAGTGAAAAAATTGGAAGGTCATTCGATGAGAAGCTGAAGTTAAATCATATTCACGTTAACGCTTCCGAGAAATTTCTTAATAATCTGAAAGGCGTTTCTGATCCTGAAAAGAAAAGAAAAGTTATTGGCAACACCTTCATCGAAGTTTTTGAAGAAGAGGCGAAAAAAATAAAAAATGCTGAATTTCTGGTTCAGGGAACACTTTACCCTGACGTTATAGAATCAGTTTCTGTGAAGGGAGCTTCTGCTACAATTAAAACTCATCATAATGTAGGCGGCCTTCCTGAAAAAATGCACTTAAAATTGATTGAACCATTCCGTGAGTTATTTAAAGATGAAGTGAGGCGAGTTGGTAAAAGTTTAATTATTCCAAGCGAATTTATTAATCGTCATCCATTTCCGGGACCAGGTCTTGCCGTGCGTGTGCTTGGTGAAATAACCAGGGATAAACTTAATATTTTGCGTGAAGCCGATGATATTTTTATAACTTCAATAGAAGAAGAAGGATTATATAATAGTATCTGGCAGGCGTTCACTGTTCTACTTCCTGTAAGCAGCGTTGGAGTTATGGGAGATGCAAGAACGTATGAATTTGTTCTCGCACTCAGGGCAGTTACATCAGTTGATGGGATGACTGCAGATTGGTATACATTCGAACATGATTTTCTTTCAGATGTATCAAATAAAATAATAAATAAAGTCAGAGGTGTTAACAGAGTAGTTTACGACATCAGCTCAAAACCACCAGCGACTATCGAATGGGAATAACAAATTGTTTAAATTTATTTTGAAACAAGAAAAAATATTTTTGTGAGTAATGAAAGACTTCTCTATAAATACTAGTTTAATTTTACTCTTTATAATTCAAATATTCTTCAGTTTGAATTTGAGCTTTTCACAGGTAGTTTCTGAGAAAGAAATTAATGCTCGTTTCAATAATGCGCTGGCTTTGTTCGATTCCGGTAAATATGAAGAATCATTAGACAGCCTTTCTAAATTTCTTACTGATTATAAATATAACTCGAAGACAACTGCAGCGGAATTTTTCAAAGTTAAAATTCACCTTGAACTAAAGCAGCTAAACCAGTTTAAATTTACAGCCGACCAGTTTTTAGAACTCTATCCCAACAGCAATTATGTTGATGAGATCAGATTGCTAATGACTAAATATTATCTTGAAATTGCTAATTACTATAATGCTTTCAAAGAAATTTTATTCATCATCGAAAAAACGAATTCGTTTTTATTTGAACAAAAAGCTAAAAAAATTGGCGAAGGTATAGCTGCTAAATATCTTAATGAAACTCAGCTTGAAAAGCTCTACTCGTCTTTTACCAGCCTAAGGGTAAAGCCTTATATCCTTCTTCAAAAAGGTAAATATTTGATACGAAATGGTGATTCCTATAATGCAGAAAATACATTCGAAGAATTAATTAGAAGTTATCCAGAATCAGATGAATATAATGAAGCTATAAAATTGGTAGATTATTCTTACACTCCAATATCGGCAAATACAATTATTGGAGTTATGCTGCCTCTTGAAACAAATTCATTAGGGCAATATAACTCGCAATCTGCAACAGAAATTCTTGAGGGGATTAAATTTGCTGTAGATGAGTTCAATAAACTTCGAAGCGACAAAGTCGGTTTAATAATTCGTGATACAAAAAAAGATGTTAACGAAATAAAAAATATCAGAGATGAGTTTGTTTCACTGAATTCGCTTGTTGCTATCTTAGGGCCTATTTATAGTAATGAAGTCCGGTTTACACTTCAAGAATTTGATGACTATGATATTCCAATTATATCTCCAACTGCCACGGATGATGATCTAACCAGTAATAGCCACAACTTTTTCCAGGCGAATCCTTCTTTTTCTGTTAGAGGAAGACTAATAGCTCAGTACCTTTTTTATTCAGAAAACAGGAGAGTTATGTCAGTAATGAATTCTATTGATGGATACTCCCCGATTCTGGCTGCATCCTTTATTAGTGAATTTGAAGAGCTGGGAGGTAGTGTGATAAAAAGAGAATCATATAAAAATGATTATACTGATTTCAGCAGTCCCGTCTCAAAAATCTTTAGTGATTCACTCGTGATAGAAGGTATTTATATTCCATTGTCTGATAATTCTGTTACACCATTCATTTTTTCTGAGTTAATTAAGTATGCAATAAAAATTCCTATATACGGAAATCAGGATTGGTTTACAGCAAAAGGATATGAAACTGCATCCGAAGTCAGTAATAATCTAACTTTTACATCTGATAATTTTGTTGATTTCAATAGCGAAGTTTTTAAGAATTTCAGCGATCAGTTTGGATCTCTCACAGGAAAGGATGTAAACCGAAATGTTCTTTATGGTTATGACACTGCGAAATATCTTTTAACGGCAATAAGAAACAGTGAGCCGGGCAGAAAAAACCTCATAGATAAAATGACATCTGGTATGATCAGTAGTGGATTACACAACAATATTTCATTCGATAGTAGAAGGGTAAATAAATTCTTAAATATAGTTCGCTACAAAGACGGGGTATTTGAGTTGGTAGATAAATTCAGGCTTGGTCAATAATAATTATGAAAGAGAATAAAAATTTAACCGTCAAAGAACTTCCACTTGATGATCGTCCCCGCGAGAAATTATTATTGAGAGGAGCTCAAAATCTTTCAGATGCAGAATTAGTTGCCATTCTTTTAAGAACAGGGAAAAAAGGAAAATCAGTCTTGGAAATAGCCAGAGAATTGATAAGCACTGAAGGAAACCTGGCGATGCTTGCAACAAGAACTGTTGACTCACTTCAAAAAGTTAGCGGAATAGGAAAAGATAAAGCGGCAACGCTCGCAGCGGCGTTTGAGCTGAGTAGAAGGATATTGTCTCAGGCAAAATGGTTTTCAAATCAAAAAGTAACATCACCACAAGAAATTGCCGACATCTTCATTCCTCTTTTAAGAGATGATACTAAAGAAAGATTTATTGTTGTCTGTCTGAATTCATCAAATAAGATAATTAAACATGAAACCATTTCAATTGGTAATCTAAACTCAAGTGTTGTTCATCCCAGAGAGATATTTAAGGTCGCTATTGATTGTTCTTCTGCCAGCATAATATTGATTCACAACCACCCAAGTGGCAACCCTGAGCCCAGCAGTGAAGATATCAGAATAACCCAAAAAATAGTAGAATCTGGTAAAATTCTGGATATTCC
>JAOTUT010000108.1 GCA_029863735.1 Ignavibacteria bacterium | reverse complement strand
AATTTCACAGTGAAGGTCCCATTTTTCGAAAACGGCTCGAACCTTGTCTTCATACCCTTTCTTCACAACACAAAGCATTCTTTCCTGACTTTCGGAAAGCATAATTTCATAAGCACTCATTCCCTCTTCACGGAGGGGAACTTTATCAAGATCAATCCTCATTCCTGATTTTCCCTTTGCACTCATCTCGCTTGTCGAGCAGGAAATTCCTGCGGCACCCATATCCTGAATTCCAATTAAATATCCTTTGCGAATTATTTCTAGCGATGCTTCAAGTAAAAGTTTTTCAGTAAACGGATCGCCAACCTGGACAGAAGGTCGTTTTGATTCTGATTTTTCTGAAAGTTCTTCCGATGCAAAAGTTGCACCGTGTATTCCATCCCTTCCCGTTGAAGAACCAACTATCATTACAGGATTTCCCTCACCTTTTGCTGTTGCGCTTGCAAAGGTGCTGGTCTTCACAATTCCGACAGCCATTGCGTTAACTAATGGATTTCCCTGGTATGATTCATCAAAATAAACTTCACCAGCCACAGTTGGAACGCCGAAACTGTTTCCATAATCACCAATTCCTTTAACTACTCCTGCGAAGAGATAACGAGTTCTTGCATCATCAAGAGTTCCAAATCGAAGTGAGTTGAGTGAAGCAATTGGGCGTGCACCCATCGTAAAAATATCTCTCATTATTCCACCAACTCCGGTCGCTGCTCCCTGGTAAGGTTCAACTGCCGAAGGATGATTGTGACTTTCAATTTTAAATGCAACTGCCAGACCATCACCAATATCAACTAATCCCGCATTCTCTTCACCCGCGCCAACTAAAAGCCTTCCACCTTCTCTGGGTAATGTTTTGAGCAATGCAATTGAATTTTTATAACTGCAATGTTCACTCCACATTACACTGAAAATGCCCAATTCCGTAAAGGTCGGAGTTCTTCCAAGTATCTTTAAAATTCTTTTGAATTCTTCTTCATTTAATCCGTGTTCAATTGCAAGTTTGAGCGTTATTTCAGGTTCTTTCATTTATTAGCTGGTTTTAAGTTTAAGCATGAAATTTTGGGAAGGAAATATAATAAAATTATTCCCCTCCCTTTATCGGAGGAGGTAATTCTACTTCAAATTTAAATACTCTTCCCAAATCTTGAATAACTGATAAGTTGCATAAATATCCTTCGAGCAGTAGACAGCAATATCTTTTATTCTTCCGGCTTCGTAAAGATTTTTAACTTCCATTCCGGAAATATCTTTTGATTTAGGTGATTCAATTCCGAATGACTGGCAATAAAAATCAAGATTAAATTTTCTTGTTGCGCCATAAAAAGTAAAATGCTCAAGTAAATCAATATGTTCATCTCCATAACGATAGCCCATTAAATTTCTACTTACCTTAACTCCAAGCATTGCAGAGCGCATCGTTAAAAATGGAACGTCAAAATTTCTTCCGTTGAAAGTAACAAACTGATCAACTGCTTTTGCCACCCGCCAAAACGATTCAAGCATTACTTTCTCAGATAATCCTTTGTAATAAACTTTCCCATCCTCGCTTTTCCAGTCTTGCTTCATATCGCTTTCGTAATACACATAAGACTTTTCCTTTTCAACATCATAAATCCCAATCACAATACATTTTGATGTGTAAGGGTAAAGGCTCGTATAACGGACTGCATCATCAATCATCATTTGTCTTTTTTCCGGATCGGGTTCTTTATCGGCATAGCGAAGAAGGTATTCTCTCTGACTTTCAGCAAGGGATTCAAACGGGTAGGCACAGGTTTCAATGTCAAATACTATTCTTCTCATTGTATTTTCCTTCTAAAATTACCGTCATTGCGAGCGGAGCGAAACAATCTTTCTAACCTGTGGAGATTGCTTCATCCCGATTAATCGGGATTCGCAATGACAAGTTAGTATTAATCCCTTAATATTTTTACTGACGGTTCAAATTTCTTTACTTTCTCAATAAATTTTTCAGAAAGGCGTTTAGATTTTCTAGTATTCGAATCTACATGAACAATGACCACTTTCCCATCAACAATTACTTTACCAGATTTCTGATTTACAATTAAATGATCGTATCCAAAAGATGAATTTTTTATATAAGAAATTTTTGAATAGACATCCAAAATGTCGTCGTGATATGCATAACCACGATAATTAATTTCATTTTTCACGATGAAAAAAATATTTCCATCTGAGAAAATTCCCCTCGCAGGCATCAGTCCAGCGGCTTTAATGTACTCTAATCTTGCAGTTTCAAAGAAATTGATATATACAGCATTGTAACAAACACCAAGCATATCAACTTCGTGAAATCGTACAGTTACCGAGAACTTGTGTTTAAAATCTTTCGGAGTTAATAGTTCGCTCATTTAAAAACCTCATCAAGAATATTGGCAGCATTTTCAATATCATCATCGTTAATATCAAAATGGGTAACAGCACGGATTGAATCAATTGTTCCAGGTGTTAAAATCAATCCTTTCTCCTGACATTTCCTCAAACCTTTCGTAGATGTCATCTTGAGTGGTTTAAAGAGAATGATATTTGTTTGCACTGCTTCCATATTTATTTCAAGGTTGGGATTTAACTTTATTCTTTCAGCAAGATGCTTTGCTCTCCAGTGATCCTCACGTAATCTTTCCCTGTTATTTTGAACAGCATACAAAGCTGCAGCAGCGAGTATTCCAACCTGCCTCATTCCACCACCCCAGGCTTTTCTCACACGATACGCTTCTTGGACAAATTCTTTTGAACCGGCAATTGCAGAACCAATCGGTGCGCCCAATCCTTTTGAGAAGCAGCAGGAAACAGTATCAAAATGTGTTGCATATTTAATTGGAGTAATTCCAGTTTCAGCACAGGCATTCCAGATCCTTGCACCATCAAGGTGATGGTACAAGTTATGTTTCTTTGCGAGATTTTTTAAACTAATGATATTCTCCATCGGCCAAATAGTACCACCCGCACGATTGTGGGTGTTTTCTACTTCAATAACTTTTGTGCGAGGCATATGATAAGCTGTTGTTCGGATATAAGGTTCAACTTGCTCGGCAAAAAGAATTCCGAGTATTCCCTCAAGTGGATAAAGTTGAATTCCACTTAATCTTGCTGGTGAAGCTGATTCATAATTGAAAATATGCGCTTCCCTGTCACAAATAACTTCATCACCAGGTTCTGTCAGAACATTCAGACAAATCTGATTACCCATTACACCACTCGGTACAAAAAGTGCTGATTCTTTCCCAAGTAATTCAGCAATATATTCTTCAAGCTTGTTAACGGTTGGATCTTCTTTAAAAACATCATCACCAACTTCCGCTTCGTACATTGCTTTACGCATTTCAGGAGATGGTTTGGTTACTGTATCGCTTCTTAAGTCTATAAATTTCATTTTGATTTCCTGAATTCGAACAATTTGTATGTCATTGCGAGGAATGAAATGACGAAGCAATCTTTAGACCATTAATTTGAAGATCACTTCGCTTCTCTCGTGATGACGACCGTTGTAATTTACATTTTAAATTTTTTCTTCAACCAAATTAAAATATTCATTCCAAAAATCCAGAAGGAAAATACTGAACAAAGAACGGGGACAATTAATGGATTCTCAGTAAAAAACGTTTTCTCTTCTTGCAGAGGAACTTCTCCAACTAAAGTAGTTTTTGTATATAATTCAGTCTCAGAAAGTATTTCACCTTTCGCATTAATTATACAGCTTATTCCACCGTTAGCACAACGTACAACTGATCTTCTGTTTTCAACGGCGCGAAGAATTCCAAAATCTTTGTGCTGATATGGGCCGCTGGATTTTCCGTACCAGCTATCATTTGTGACAACTGAAATCATCTCCGCACCTTTTTGAACGAAGGCGGATACAAAAACCGGGTCGACAGATTCGTAGCAAACAAGTCCACCGACTTTTATTGTGTCAATTCCATCGTTGTATATTTTAAAGACTGTCGTATCCTTTCCAATATTCCAACCCGTTATTCCTACTCCCCATTTAAAAATATCTCCAAGAAAAGTAAATTGATCAGAAAAAGGAACTTTTTCTCCCAGCGGAACAAGTTTCATTTTTCCATAACGTTGAATTTCTCTTGAGTCGGGATTCAGACCAAGAACTGCATTGTAAGTCGCGTAGTAATAATCGCCCTGCTTGGAATATTTTGCATCTTCAGGAATTTTATTTTGATCGAAGAAATAAACAATGTCTGGCATTCCCGTGAGTAATGAGACTTTGTTGCGATCAAGAAAATTAAAAATTGAATCTTCAACAATATTGTAATTTCCTCCAAAAACATAATCTGACAAAGCAGTTTCCGGCCATAAAATTAATTCTGCTCCTTCATCTACACATTTTTTTGAAAGGTCAAGATATTGGTTTGTC
This sequence comes from Ignavibacteria bacterium, assembly GCA_029863735.1. The sequence goes on along the minus strand of JAOTUT010000108.1, from coordinate 1,452 downwards.
AGCTGACCAAGATTTCCGGTTGACCATTTATCCCATGGATTTATATCTGGCTGAATAATTCCTACTTTTATTTTTCTATCTGATATTTTAAATGATGAAACTTTGTATATACCGTAAATCATCAAGCATAGAAAAATTAATACTGCTATAAGAGCTGGCTTTAAATTAAACTTATCCCCTGATCTCTTTTCAAAAAATGATTTAAAAAGAAGTACATTGATGTAAGCAACGGTCAATGACAAACCATTTGTCCCGATTATGTCCGCACCTTGAATAAATAAATTGAATTTTGCTAGTCCATGCCCAAGCAATAACCAGGGAAATCTCAAGTCGGTTAGAGTTAAAAGATATTCAAGTGTCACCCAAAAAATTGGGAAGAGCCAGAGTGCATCAAACTTAGGAAATACTTTTTTAGCTAAGTAATAGAGAGTTGATGGAATAAGCATAACACCCGGATAAGCAAAGAGAAGAGCTGCACCTGCCAACATTAAATACGGATCAGCATCTGACGACCAACTACCCACCCAATAAATTGTAGTAATGCTAAAGAAAAAAGAAAAGATAAACGTTGCTTTGTTGATTGAGACAAGTGTTGTTCTTTTTTTCATAACAGCAAAGTATGGAATCAATCCAACAAAAATTAAAAGTGTAAAAGGAAATGGAAACGGAGGGAATGATATTCCAAGAACTATTCCGCTAAGGATTAAAAGAAGCCAATCTTTTTTTCTCTGCTTTTTTTCTTCAGGAGTAACGTGTATTCTATATTTTGATAAAAACTTCAAGTTGCTGATTTCCTTTTTCTGAAAAATAATCTGACGATGAAAAATAAAATGACAACAACTGTTACAACAATTACAATGTTGCGGTATGTTGTTAAGTATTCATCAACTTTGGCAACATTATCACCGAAAATAAATCCAAGGTAAAGCATAATTATATTCCAGAGGAGAGCTGAAACAAAGCATAAAGTAGTTGTTCTTTTGGGATCGAGATTACTAATTCCTGCAAAAAAGGAAATGACTGCTCTTGTTCCTGGCATAAAACGATTTGCTACAATTATTAAATATCCGTATTTCCTGAACCAGGTTTCGACTTTATCAATGGAACCAACCGGAATATATTTAAATCTGCCGGCATGAATAACTTTCTTATCCACGGTTGATCCTATATAAAACATAACCATAAAACCGGCAATACTTCCAAGAGTAGCAAGAGTTAGTGATGGGATAAAACTTATTACACCGGTTCCGACGAGTGAACCGCCTACGACCAGTACAATATCACTTGGTGAAGGTGGAAAAATGTTTTCAACAAATGCGAAAAGAAACAAAGTAATGTAAATCCAGATTGGAGAAAATGTTGAAAATTGATTGAGGATATCTTCAAACATTATTTTCTTACAACAGTTACTACAGCCATCACAGAAATGCCTTCTTCTCTGCCAACAAATCC
>JAOTUT010000107.1 GCA_029863735.1 Ignavibacteria bacterium | reverse complement strand
TATTGTCGGTCTTTTTCAAAAAAGCAGATGCATGTGTAGTAGATGAAAGTTTATATAGAACTGTAACTGAACTTAATCCTCAGATTGGCACCGATTTAATCGCTTTAGAAGTCTCACAACCCCTTGCTATTGGATTGGTCGCTATAAGAAAAACCATTTCCGATCTGCAAATAAAGACTGATATAAAGGATGCATTCTTAAACTTACAAAATTATGATGAGTCTCGGCAATATCTTACAATCTTTAGAATTGGTAAAGTAATAGAATTTAAAGATGAGTACCTGAATAGTACCTACACTATTATGGATTTTAAAAAATGATTATGAAATATTTGATGAGATTAATTTATAGAACGAATATTAATAGTAAGATGAAATTTAGATTAATGTGCTTAATAGATTTATTAAAATATTTCAAGAAGGATCTCTTTAAAATAACGCTGTTAGCTACATTGTTAATGGTTTTTGTTCAAACGGAAATAATAAAAAGTCAATCTCCGGAAGATAACATTGGTAATTTTCAAGTAGCATTTAGTACAAACGTATTTAAAGGCGTATACTTAAACGATGCAACAGCAGGAGCAAAAGCACTTACAGAAACTTTAATTAAAGAATACAGTCGAAAGCAATACGAAGTTATTCCACCTGCAACTTTTACTACAGTGAAAGAATTGGAGAGTTTATTAAAGTTAGAAGAAGTTGAAGTACTTATAATGCATGCCACCGAGTTTTTGCAGGTAAAAAATTCCGATATAGTTGAACCTATCTGTGTTGCTGTAAGAGATGGAAGCCCTTACGATATTTTCTACTTGTTAGTTAATAAAAAAAGTAATTATAAAAAAATCGAAGACTTAAAGGGTAAAAAATTATTAGTTGGTTCCCCCTTTGAGGGAGATATACCGGTTATTTGGATGGATAAATTATTAAAACAGAAAAAATTAAAACAGAAAGACAAATATTTTTCAAAAATCGAATATTTTGATAATGCTCTTCCTGCAATTCTACCAGTATTTTTTAATAAAGCTGATGCTTGTATTATGACGAAAAGTTTATTTGAAACTGTTGCTGAACTAAATCCGCAATTAAGCGAGGAGTTAACTACAATTGAAATTTCGCAGCCCATCTCAATTGGACTGGTTACAATTAGAAAAAATATTTCCAGTCAGGACTTAAAAGATGATATAAAGAATGCTTTTTTGAATTTACATAAAACAGCTAATGGAAGCCAATATCTTAACATTTTTAGAATTGAGAAAGTAATAGAGTTTAAAGAAGAGTATCTGTTAAGCACCTACAAGTTATTAGAAATTTCTAAAAAATAAGATGAATGCGAAATACAACATAATTCAATATAAAAATGTTCTTGAGATTGTTGTGATAAAATCATTACAGGATAAATACGTGGGAGACTATAAAACTCAATCCGCTCAGCAAGTTATTTATTATTCTAAACTACGAGGATTGCAATAGTGAGATCTCGATACAATTATTTTGCAACTTTAGTTGGCTTTATACCAATTATTCTTTTTGTAGAACTAACTACGATTTTTTGCCAGCCCAAAACCGACGAACCTCCATTCTTCAATATTGCGTTCAGTGAAAAAATATTTGTCAATATTAACCAGAATGATGCCGCTGCACTAACTAAGGTATTAACCGAGAATTTACTTGAACACTCACCTATTACATTTAGGACCGGTACACCTAATATCTATTCAAGCGTCGAAGAAATGGAAGAAGCAATAAAAAACGAGAAAAACGATTTATATGTGCTTCTTCCAGCAGAATTTTTACAACTTGAAAAATTAGGATTGCTTGAACCAATTGCCGTTGCAGCAAGGAACAACAGCGTTTATGATGTCTTTCATCTTATTGTTTCTAAAGAAAGCAATATCAAAGAATTGAAAGATCTTAAGGGCAAAAAGATTCTAATCGGCTATTCAGTAAGCGATGATAACCCTCATATTTGGTTAAATAATTTATTATCCAGTAACAGATTGGGTAAGATGGAAAAATACTTCAAAGCAATTGAAATTTCAGATAAATCATTGCCAGTTATTCTAAAAGTATACTTTGGACAGGCTGATGCTTGTATAATCTCGGAAGATAATCTGAATTTAGCTACTGAAATGAATCCTCATTTAGCAAAAAAAATCATCACTATTGAAACTTCAGAACCGATTCTGAGAAGTATTTTGGCTGATAGAAAAAGTAAATCTGAAGAAAATAAAAAACTACTCCTGGATAATCTTCTTAATCTGGACCAAAGTGCCGAGGGTAAACAAATACTAACGTTGTTTAAAATAGATAAGCTGGTGCCATTTAAGAAAGACTATCTAGAAACATCATACAAAATCATTAAAACAATGGGTAAATGAGTTCGCTAAAAAACATATTGATTTTATTTTACTTGATTAGTTCCTTCTATTTGACGCCACTCTACTGCCAATCACCTGATGCTGAGAATGTTGAAATGTTAAATATGATTTTTTCGAAAAAGATTTTTCCTAAAGTTGATTTTCATGATGCTGTTGCCTCAATAGAAATATGGACTAAAGAGCTTATTCCAGAAGTAACTAAAAAATATTCATTAAATAACATTTTTATTGAGGGATTAGACCACGTCGATAAAAAATATCTCGATCAAAATGTAAGCTTTATAGTACTCTCCGTATTTGAGTATTTATATGATAAAGAGAAATTGGAAAACTTAAGCCCTATCCTGGTTTCATCCGATGAGGCGGGTATAATCGGGATCGAATATGTAATCCTTGTTAATAAAGAAAGTAATATTAATTCATTAAAGGACTTGAAAAACAAAACAATAACCTTTATTGATGATTATGCAAATGCTATACCTAGGTTGTGGCTAGATGTTTTATTAAAAAGTGAAGGTTTGTCACTTTCAAATAAATTCTTTAAACAAATACAAACAAGTGCAAATGCAAACCAGGCAATTCTTAAAACTTATTTTAAGCAAGTAGATGCATGTGTAGTTCCAAAGAAATTACTAAAAACCAGTATCGAGCTTAACCCTCAATTAGAATCGAACTTATTTTTTCTTAAACAGTCTTTACCATTAGCTGCAGGAGTATTTTGCGTTAATAAGAATATAAACGAAAGTACGCGGAAAGAGTTCATAAAAACTGCTAAAATTGCTGCGAATACTGAAAGAGGGAAGCAAATAGCACTTTTTTTCAGATCAAACGAACTAATCGATTACAAGGCTGAGTATTTTGATAATATTAAAAGTTTAATTGAACAGGCTCAAAAATTTAAGATAAATATTATTGAATAAAGATATGAAAACGTACAATTTTAAAAATTTTATAATTAAAAGATTAAAGAATGCATTTAATTTTAAAAGCATTTATTTCAAATCAGCCATGCTTTCCTGGACGCTGATTATTATCACGGTTATAATGTTTTTCTTTGGTATAATACCCTTTCAGAAAGATTCTGCAATAAATAAAATGCGTTCTGAAAGTAAAGATATTGCTACTTCTGTTGCTCAGGTTACCGCAACTGCTATTATCTCTGAGGATTATAGTTTTGCAGTGGAGCATTGCATGAATGTTTTAAAAGGCAGCCATTCTATACAATCTATTGTAATTACAAAAAATGATGGTTTTTCACTGTTGCACACAAAAGAAGAATGGAGTTCAAAAAATCTGGACAGTACATGGTATCTACTAGATAATCAGCAAACTGAAGGCTATATAACTAAAAGCAGATTTGGAGACTTCGATGTATTTGAATATTCTCATCCTTTAATTTATTCGGGAATCAACTGGGGATGGATACACATTGAAAATTCACTTGATCAGTATAACGAAGACTTTGATACAATTTATAAAAGATTAATTGCATTATCATTGGTATTGATTGCAGGTGGATTTTTATGGTCGTTCTTTTTTGCGAGTAGATTGGTAAAACCTATACATTTGGTTGACTCAGTTGCACAATCAATCGCAAGTGGAAACTTAGTATCACAAATTAAAATGAAGAGTTATACTGAAATTGAGAGCCTGGCGAATTCTTTTAATTTGATGTCTATCAATCTTAAAAGAGCTCACGATGAACTTGAAAGTAAAGTTAAAGAGAGAACTATCCAGCTTGAAAATTCAAATAGAGAACTTGAAAACTACAAAAAGCATCTGGAGAATCTTGTTGAAGAAAGAACAGAAGAAATTAAAGAAGTTAATGATGCTTTAATCACTGAAAATAGCAAACTTATCTCTGCTGAAACTGAGATTGCAAATCAGTTTAATTTTTTAAAGACATTGTTAGATACAATACCTATTCCCATCTACATCCTGGATAGCAAAGCATGTTTTACAGATTATAATCCTGCATTCGAAAAACATTTTAATAAGCAAAAACCTGATCTGTTAGGCAATAGTTTTTATTCTCTTTTCGCAGATGAAGATCAAGAAGAATTTCTACAAAAAAGAAACCAATTATTCAAGGAGGGTTTTTTAGCGTTTGAAAAACGTTTGAATTACTCTTCAAATTCATCAAAGGATTTAATTTTCTTTGAATCAACTTCCCAAAGTGCATTTGGGAGAACAGCAGGGATAGTAGGAGTGATTCTTGATATTACTGAGATAAAAGAAAGCGAAAGAAAAACCCTTAACGCGTTAAATGCAGAAAAAGATCTGACAGAATTACGTACTAAATTTTTCTCTCATGCTTCTCACGAATTCAGAACACCGCTTACTACAATCCAGTCTTCGGTTGAATTAATATCTATGTTAAATCCTAAACTTTTTACTCAGGAAAATAATCCACACGTCGAGCAAATATTTACCTCCATATCTTATATGCAGGAATTGTTAGATGATATTTTAACAATAAACAAAGCTGATACCGGTAAATTTATTTCCAACCTGGAGGTACTTAATTTATTCGAATTTATTAATTCACTTAAGGAAGAAATAGAAAGTAACGACAAATTTAACCATCAGATCAATTTAACTGGCGAAAATAAAAATCAAACAATAATTGGTGATAAAAAAACATTAAGGTTAATATTCAGCAACCTTATTACCAATTCTCTTAAATATTCTCCGGCTCATTCTACCATTGGTATTAAGGTTTATCAGTCTGATTGTTATATGGCTGTAAGAATTACAGATAATGGAATTGGAATTCCAATAGAAGAACAAGATCACATTTTTGAACCATTCTTCCGTGCTTCAAATGCTGGTGATATAAAGGGAACAGGATTAGGATTATCACTTGTTAAAAAACTGGTAGATCAGCATCAAGGTTCTATCGACTTTCACAGCGTACCAAACAAGGAGACGGAATTTATTGTTTCTCTTCCTATGAATGTCGAACGCATTGAAAAGGAAGAAAGTAATCAATTAGAATCAAGCTATAAATAAATTGATGTTTTAGAAATTGGATAGAAATAAATCAATATGATTAACAAATAAATAAAGGGGATAAAATGAAAACCTTATTCAGTTTAACTTTTTGCGTACTATTTATGTCTGGATCAGTAATGCCACAACAGGCAAGCGATTATTTTCCATCCCAGACTGGTTTTGAATGGAAGTTCAAAGCAATTCCTCTTGATTCGGTAAGCAATCCAATAAATCCGCTAGCGTATTTTAGGTTAGATTCTTTTGTTTCTGTTGAAAATTATAAGGGTAAACTTGCCAACATAGTCTTAACAAAGTCTGGTCCGCTGGATTCTATTCTTATTCAACCATATTTTGATTCTCTGTTCTACCACACCGATGGGACAGATGGTTACGAGTATTTCAGCATTAACAGGTTAGAAGAATTTCTACTTAGTTTAGATTCGCTTGGTATAGATCCGAATTTTAACTTTGTTGATTTCTTTACTTCACTTCAGGATTGGTACCCGGTTTATCAATTTGGTTCAACTTTAAACACTGAATATCTCCTCAAACAGGTTGACACATCAATTACCTACAGTGTATTAACTATTCCAGTTAAATTTAAATATCTTGGAACACGGTTGCAGGATGAAACGATACAAACAGTACTCGGTAGTTTTGATTGTAAAAAATTTCTTACGCAATGGAAAGTAAGCGCTGATATCTTTCAAGAATATTCATTGCTTACTACTAATGATAC
>JAOTUT010000106.1 GCA_029863735.1 Ignavibacteria bacterium | reverse complement strand
TTCCGAAGAATCTCTGAAAGACTGCTCCTGTGTAACCCATCAAGGCGGCAATATCGAACTTCATTAAAAATAAAATTCGTCCAAGGTCAATCGGGTTGAGAGTAGTTAAAACTATCATTGCTTTTTCCAGCGGATAATCCTGAAAGTTGTAGATGATGAACAGAACGAAACCATCATACACAACGGCAAGAACCAGCCAGATTAAAATTGCCAATCCAAGTCCTTTTGATTTGTCATCCTGCTTAACAGAAATTAAAAATGAAAGTGCTATGAATATAAACGTCAGCAGCACCCCGATTAGAAGCAGTAAAATAAATCCTTCAATCTGCTGACTAACTTTACCAAACAGGAAGAATGGAATTGAAAAGCCCAACGCGAATCCTGCAGAAAGAGGAATCGCGGTTCCCAAATATATTCCGAGGAAAAGAGATTTTCTGTCAATCGGCTGGCTCAGCATCATTTCAATAAATTCCTTCGAGTTATAAAAATAAATTGAACCGAAAATTATTGACACTAGCGGAATGACGATGATTATTATATTCATCAGACTTATGTATGCTTTATTAACATCACCGCTAAAAGTGAACAGTGCGTATCCCACCAAAAAGAAAAAGAAAGTGTAAAGTATCACCCACTTACTTCTTATAGTGTTGTGTATTTCGTAGAATAAGATTTTTTTAACGAGGTTCATTTTTTATTCTGACTCATCAATTCAGCGATGGCTCTTTCTAGCTTGGTCTCTTTTTTATCTTCGAGCAAGGACTCGATACTACCATTAAACTTTATTTCACCTTCAAGCAAAAAAACAATTTCATCTGAAAGTTCCTGCACTTCATTCATCTGGTGAGAAGTGAGAATTATTGTTTTCTTTTGTTCTTTTTGTTTAAGCACAAGATCTTTGAAGAAGCTGCTTGAAATAGGATCGAGTCCTGCTGTCGGCTCATCGAGAATTATAATTTTAGAATTGAATGCAAAAGCGATCAGTGCAGAAATTTTCTGTTTCGTTCCACCGGAAAGATTTTTAAAGGGCTTCTCCATTTCTGAATCAAGCTTGAAAGATGAAAGAATTTCCTTATCTGAGTATTCTTTTGAGTTCCGGATTGATTTTATGAGTGAGATTATTTCGTTTCCCGTCAAATTTTCAGGATACCGGGCAATCTGAGGCATATAACCTATTTTATTACGATACAGATAATCATTATTCACAAGTGTTCCATCGACTTCAATTACGCCTTCGGTTGGACTAACAAGTCCGAGAATTGTTTTTATCAAAGTAGTCTTTCCTGAACCATTCGGACCAACGATCGCTGTAACCTTTCCTTCATCAATAGTCAGGTCGATATTTTTGAGAACTGAATTCTTCCCGAAATTTTTTACCAGATTTTTAACTGTGATCAATTGACCATCCTTATTCTTGGGTTAGGATCGGTCAGAGCTTCGGGAGTTATTGCTGGAATTATACTTTCAGCAATATTAAGAATATCAATAAATAGGCTGTGGAGAAGAACAAGTGAAGTTGGATGTGATTCAATCATCATCGAAAACATTGTAACAGGTCTGAATGGAATATCTCCGAAACCATCTTTGTTAAGATCGTAACCTTTATAATCAGCCCAATAATTTTTTTCGAATGTGTTGAAGTTTTGCCTGCTGTTCGTGGAAATATCAAATGAATTTGCAACAAAGTTGTTATCATAAAAATAATTATCCATCGAGTTGGCCATTAACTTAAGTGCCCAACCATTTTGAGTAAAATTATTTTGTTCAATTGTCACTCTGCTACAGCCTTCCATATACAAGCCAATAGAATTTTCATCAAAAATATTTTTTTCAATTCTGCTGTCGGAAATATCTTTTAATAATATTCCATAAGATGCAGGACCCCAATTATGCAGGAAGTGATTTTCAGACATTACTACATTCTTTGTGTACATTACAGCGACGCCGGCTCCATTATTTTTAAAAGTATTATTGGTGTAAACGCAGCTATCGGAAAACATAAAATGTAAACCGTATCGTAAATTTCCTCTGCTGATATTATTGGTAATCATACCGTTTCTTACGAACTCAAAATAAATTCCATCACGATGATTGAAAATTTTATTATTCTCAACCGTGATATCCCTGCAATACCACAGATGAATGCCATTACCTGAATTCGTTTCTCTTTTTTTTACTCCTGTAATATAATTGTCGGCTATTCTACAATCAGCAGATTTGGCAAGATAAACCGCAAAAAAATTGTTAATGAATTTATTGTTTGTAATAGAGCAGCGACGAACTTCTTTCAATCTTATTCCGGCATTCTCTTCCAGGTAACTTATCCCGGAGTTTTTAATCAGCAATCCGGATATGTGAACATCGTTTGAAGTAACTGTAAATATTTCTCCAACTCCTTTCGCGTCGATTATAGGAAATTCTTCTCCAATCAATGTAATTTTTTTATCGACAATAATATTTCCTTCAGCATACTCCCCTTTTTTGACAATGATTGTATCAAAGTCATTTGCCAAACTTATTGCTTTTGTGATTGTATTCACCGAACCGCTTCTAGAAACAAATATTGTTTTAGAAAATGTAAGAGTCGATAAAAAGATAAGGGTAGATAAAAAGAGTAATACTGAATTATTTTTGTTTTGAAAAATCATCTAATTGTCTGATTGATCAAGTTAATAGTTATAAATAAACGTAGTCATTCTGGCTTGCCCAGGATCTTACACTTCGGAGATTCCGGACTTCCCTGCTAAAGCATGGAATCCGGAATGACTATAGGATCACATACTTCTTTGCTTAACCAGTTCAATAACATCAATCCAGTTTAAAAGATTCCCACCACTTTCGGCAACAAATTTTTGTCTGGATATCTCACTGTCAAACGCCGAAACATTCAAACCCATCGGACTTCTGAAATTATCATTGTGAACATAAAATGCTGAAGCGGCATCAATAAAAGTTTCAGGGTTGGGAAAATCCGTTACAAGAAAATTCTGATCTACATCGCCAATTAAATTTTTGACCACTGCAAATTCAACTAAACATTCAATCGAATCAAATTTGTAAATCTTTCCTTTGTCTGTAACTAACTCAGCACCGTAACGGTTATCTGAAATCTGCATTCGACAAAATTCACATTCATCGTGGCCATAATTAATCGGTTCCGGTTTATTACCGCAGGAAGGTAGTAAAAAGAGTAAGAGTAAAACTATTGATAATTTATTTTTAACCATTTTCTTTCCTTGAATTTTTATCAATGATTAATGCAACCACTGCGAGAACAACTGCAAGAACCATGAACCACATGCCAATGTGAGGCATCGAAATTGCATTGAAGTTTAACAGCATTTTGGACCCGATAAGTGGAGGCTGATATGCCATTCCCGGAATTTTTATTGCTGCGAGAGGATTCAAATTATGTCCGTAATCGTACTCCCACATATAGAAATCATATAATCCAACGGCAGCGATCACAAAGAACAGAACAATCCAAATATAAACCAAACTTCTTTTGCCTGAAATTCCTGAAATCAATCCGAACACAATTAAAAATATAATAATGAAAGGCATGATTTTCAGTTCAGGAATTGCTTCAGGAACAATCTCTTTCATTCCGATATAGTGATTTAGCCCATTAATGTTTTCAAGATCGTGAGGCTTCTGACCGGTTATTTTATTCAACCAGATTTCCAATCCAATACCTTCAGGATATTGCGGTGCTTCGAGATCAATATACCAGATCGGGAAGAAGAATGATAATACTAAAATGAGTGAAGCGATTATTACAATTATTTTTGATTGGGTATTCATATTTCAATAATATCTAAAACAAATTGGGGGACTTCCGTCCCCCACAATTCATAAATATTTACTTTCCAGTTCCATAAGTTATTGCTACATTCGATCCACGGGATGATACCCTTACATATCCAGACATTTCCTGGTGAAGTGCGGAACAAAAATCTGTGCAGTAAAACGGATATATTCCTTCTTTCTGCGGAGTCCAGACTATTGATTCTGTTGCACCGGGCATAACGAGTAATTCAGAATTCTGCAATCCTTTAATGGCGAATCCGTGGGGAATGTCCCAGTCTTGTTCAAGGTTCGTGACATGGAAATAAACAACATCGCCGACTTTTATTCCTTCAATGTTATCAGGAGCAAAGTGCGTTCTGATTGTCGACATATAAACTTGGACAACATTTCCTTCTCTTACTACACGTGCATCTTTTTCTGCTTTTATTCCATAAGGATGTTCATTCTCTTCAATAGGATAGATCTTCACTGAATTTTTCATAAGAATGTCTGCAGGGATTGCTTGTGCATAGTGTGGCTCGCCGATAGTTGGAAAATCAAGAAGGAGTTTCATCTTGTCTCCGGAAATATCAATCAACTGTGCAGACTGAGTTAACTCTGGTCCGGTTGGTAAATATCTGTCTTTTGTAATTTTATTTAAGGCGATAACATATTTGCCCCAAGGTTTTCTTGTATCTCCGCCCGGAATGCAAAGATGTCCGATAGAATAGTAAGCAGGTATTCTGTCAACTACTTCCCACGTTCCTATTTTCCATTTTACTATTTCTGAGGAAATGAATGCAGAAGTATATCCGTATCCGTTTCCATCAAACTCTGTGTGAAGCGGACCTAATCCTGGATTTTGCACTTCTCCTGCAATTACTGATTCATACTTCAGAACAGGAATACCATCAATGGTTGTTTCAAAATCTTCGTTCTCAATAGCTTTTAGCATTTTACTAAACGAGTGAACAGGTATTACAGCAGCAAGCTTACCACTAGCAGCTATATACTCACCTGTCGGATCAACATCGACACCGTGCGGAGATTTTGGTGTTGGAAGATAATATATCAAACCGGGACACTCTTCAGGAATTAGAATTTTAACACCAGTCTTTTGCTCAGAAAATCCCATGTGTTTCTTTTCGTCAAAATAATTTCTGTAGTAAATTGAATTGAAAGTCTTCGCTTTTCCCTGAGCAATATATTCTTCAGCTTTTTTCCAGTTGATTGCAGCAATAAAATCTTTATCATTCTGCGAGGCATTTACTTCAAGTAATGTGTTTGCTTGCTCGGTGTTATAACTTGTAAAGAAAGCCCAGCCGTGTGAAGGGCCTTTACCAGCGTGTGCAAGATCATAATTGAAACCGGGAACAAGTATCTGAAATGCAATGTCCATTGCTCCTTCTTTATCAACTTTTATAAAGCTGATCGTTCCTTTAAAATTTTCTTTGTAAGAATTAATCGCAACGTCTTTGTTAGGTATCGGCACACTGAACCTTGTTGAAGCAACAACGTACTCAGTATTTTCAGTTAGGAAAGGAGAACCGTGATTGCCACCAGAATTTGGAATTTCAATTACCTCCGCAGTCTTAAAAGTTGTTAGATCAATTCTTGCAACACGAGGAGTATTGTTTGCATTGATGAAAATCCATCTGCCATCTGCAATTCCTTCAGTCTGGGAAAGTTTTGGATGATGTGCATCATCCCAGGGAATAAATCCGTATGAAGTCATAAACATTGGCTTTGATTCTTCCGAATAACCCCATGATTTTTCTGGATCTTGTGAGAAAACCGGAATGACTCTGAATAATCTTCCACTTGGTAGCCCATAAACGCCAATGTGTCCGCTGAACCCGCCGGAAGTGAAAAGATAAAAATCATCATAGGTACCGGGTGCAACATAGACTCTTTCTGCTTCATCTCCTGCTGAAAGATTTTTTGATTCCTGGCAGCCATAGTGCATAATTACAAAAGCTGCAACTACAGAAACTCCTATCATCAGTGCTCTTAAGTATCTGCGATTCATAAAATGTCCTCCTATTTATTTTTGGATGTAGTATTGTTTTTTAATTCTTCATCAAGAAGCCTGAAGTACTCAAGTAATGCACGCGCATCTTTAAGGTTTACATTCTGATTTGTCATCTTGGTCATGTATTGTGCTAGCATTTCTTTGCTGTGGGGATGCTTCTCAAGATTTTCATCTGGATTCAATACAGTGTTCATGAAAAATTCAGGTGTGACTCTTTGCAATACATCTCGCTGTGCCGGACCTGTATATCTTTCATCAAGCTTATGACAGGATGCACATTTTGATTCAAATATTTTCTCCCCTTCTGCTGCCATTGTTTTATCAATCGGA
>JAOTUT010000105.1 GCA_029863735.1 Ignavibacteria bacterium | reverse complement strand
CGCCGAATGCTGCCTCAGCCAGAACTAATCCATTTGGCGATGCATTACCAATATCTTCTGAAGCTAGAACAATCAATCTTCTTGCGATAAAGATTGGATCTTCGCCGCCTTCAAGCATTCGTGCCAGCCAATAAAGTGCAGCATCAGGGTCACTGCCGCGGACACTCTTAATAAATGCAGAAATTACATTATAATGTTCTTCTCCACCTTTATCATAAGCAACATTTTTTCTTTGAATAATATTATCAAGAAGCGCTTTTGTAATCAGAATTTTTTCTTTTCCCATTTCCTGAATAGCTGCTGATTCAAAGATGGTCAGCATTATCCGGGCATCTCCGCCGGATAAATAAAGTAAGTAATCTTCATCGGTTACATCAAGATCAAATCCGGAAATAAATTCGTCTTTAGAAATTGCGTTATGAAGAATTCTGTGAAGATCATTTTTCGAAAGTTCATTCAACACATAAACTCTTGCCCTTGAACGCAGAGCCGGTATCACTTCAAATGAGGGATTCTCGGTTGTTGCACCAATCAGGATTACCAATCCTGTCTCTACCGAGTGAAGTAGTGCATCCTGCTGTGCTTTGTTGAATCGATGAATTTCATCTATGAAAAGAGTTGTGCGCAGACCAAGACTTTTATTATGATCAGCAATTTGAATTACGTTTCTGACTTCCTTCACTCCGGCTGATACAGCAGTTATCTGGTAAAACTTTGAATCTGTTTCTTCAGCGATTATTTGGGCGAGAGTTGTTTTTCCTGTTCCGGGAGGACCCCATAGTATGAAAGGACTGATATTTTTATTTTCAATCATCAACCTGATTGGTTTGCCTTCACCAACCAGATGTTCCTGTCCATAAAATTCTTGAAGAGATTTTGGCCTTACTCTGTCGGCAAGTGGGGTTGCAGGAATTTTTGTTGGTATTTCATTTTTCTTCGACTTCAATTACCGTTTCACTTTCACGTTTCATATTATACTTTTCTCTTGCAACCTGTTCCATCTTAGCAGGAATCTTTTTTTGCAGTGAATCAATTTCATTTTTCAGTCGCTCGTTTTCCAATTTGACTGTCTCGAGTTCCACCTGTATTGAATCAACCCGGCTCTTTAATCCTATATATTTTACAACACCGCGCTCATTAAACAAAATGTAAATAATACCAATAACCACTATTGCGAGAAAAAGGTACAATATATATTTTCTTTTTCCTTTTGACATCAAAGTGCTTGCTGAATTATTTTTTTAATTAATTCTTCAAATGAAATTCCGACAGCTTTTGCAGCTTTCGGAACAAGACTGAGCGGGGTCATTCCCGGTAAAGTGTTTACTTCAAGACAGTAAAGTCCATTATCATTATCCAATCTAAAGTCGACTCTTGCATAACCTTCGCATCCAAGAGAATGAAATGCTTTTAGCGCTTGCTGCTGAGCTTTTGTTGCAACCTCTTCCGGAATATCTGCGGGTACGATGTACTCACTCATTCCTGATGTGTATTTGCTTTTGTAATCATACAAACCACTCTTTGGAACAATCTCAAGAACAGGTAATGCTTCATTGACGAGTATAGCAACTGTTATTTCTCTTCCTGGAATATATTTTTCTACTAACGCTTTCGATGAAAATTGTAGAGCTAAAATAATCCCCTCTTCAACTTCAGACTCATCTTTCACAAACTTCAATCCGACCGTTGAGCCTTGATCGTTTGGTTTAATGATGCAAGGAAAACCAAATTTCTGGTTAATTTCATCGACAATTAGGTTGGGTTCAAAGTTTCTGTATTTCACAGTGAACCAATCTGCTGTTTGAACACCCGCTTGTCGGAAAATTACTTTCGACATTTCTTTATCCATTGCCAAAGAGCTGGCAAGAACTTTTGAGCCGGTGTATTTCAAACCTCTTAGTTCAAGCAGAGATTGTATTGTTCCATCTTCTGCCCATTTACCATGAAGTGCCAAGAAAACAACGTCCACATTATCAAGTAAGCTTGAGTTGATCGCATCAATGCAATTACGATTTGATTTTTCTGTAAAATCTTTTTCAAGGAAGAATTGTTCTTCTTCTTTAGGTTGGTTCATACCGTATGCGGGATCAATAATAGTCGTGGGATATTGAAGTGCCTTCAATGCCTGAAGCACTCCTTGCCCGGACATTTTTGAAACTTCCCGCTCAGGAGAAGTGCCTCCAACTAATAATGCAACTTTAAGTTTTGATATCATCGATTCTCAAATAGTAATTAATCAAATACATTCCTTGGATCTTGTGTAATCCCATAGGTTTCCTCAGAAAGTTCAAACAATTTTTTAACATCTTCGACGGATAACTCTTTGGGAGTTCCAAGCTGTGTAGCTTTATAAATCGTCTCAGCAGTATGTTCAAGCTTTTCCATTTTGTAATATGCATCATCAACATTTTTACCAAGCGTTAGAGCACCATGATTCTGAAGAAGGAAAGCCCACCCATAATCAATGTAGGGATCGAGGCTTAACGGAAGATCATTTGTTGAAGGAGTTGCATATTTACAAAGATGAATTTTTCCAAGAGTTAAAATCACTTCCGGGAAATAGTGTTTTACAAGGCCTTCACCTAACAATGAGAATGCCGTAGCATAAACAGGATGGCAGTGAACAACTGCACTGACATCTTTCCTTTTTGAATAAGCATAAAGATGCAGCTTGAACTCAGTTGTTATCTTTCCTTCACCTTTTAAATGATTGCCATTGAAATCAAATTCAAGAATATCTTTTTCCGAGATTTCCCCTTTGCAAATTCCTGAGCGGGTTATAAGCACAGTATTGTCTGATGTAATCAGAGAAATGTTTCCATCGCTGGCTGCAACGAATCCTTTTTCATAAACCTTATGACATACAGAAATAAGTTTCTTTATCTCTGACATTTTCTTTCAAGTTCTTCCATTAACTGTAAATTAATTAATCCATCTTCACCAGTAACAGGCGGCGCCTGATTTTTCAGGAATGATTTCTGAATTGCTCTCATCATAAAAAGAAATTTATTGCCTCTTTTTCTAAAACTCTTTTTAGCTTCATCTTCAAGTTGAATTGTTAATTTTGAAGGAGCCCCCTTCACTCCAATAAAATTCTCAATGCTTATTGCACCGGTGTGCCCAAGAATTTCTATTCTGTTGAAAGCCTTTCCTGTGTTATAGGAAACATTGAAAACACCATAACTTTGATTTTCAAACTTCATCAATGCGGCGGCATAATCATCAACATCATAATTATAAATGATGTTATCCATATATCCGCATATATCCGTTATCTCACCGCCAAAGTATCTTAAAAGATCAATCATATGTGTGCCCAAATCGCGCAAAGCACCACCACCACTAAGTTCTTTATTAAATCTGAAATTGTCACCTGGAGGGAAGTCAATATTGAATGCAACATTTACTGAAACAAGCTTTCCTATTGTTTGATTCTTAATTAATTCGTTTGCTTTAATGACATGTGGATGAAGGCGATGTAGATAATTTACAGCAAGCAAAACATTATTCCGTTTGCAAGCCTCAACCATTTCTGCTGCCTGCTTGCTGTTCATTGCTAAAGGTTTTTCGCACAATATATTTTTGCCGGCGTCAGCAGCTTTAATAACCTGCTCGTAATGGTCTGAGTTGATGCTACCGATAAAAACACAATCAATATCAGACTTCAGGAATTCATCATAATTATCGAAGTAACCTGGAGCTCCGGATTTCTCAGCCAACTCTTTTGCCCTGCTAATATTATGACTGTAGAAGGATTGAACTATACTTCTTCTTAAAAATTTTAGTGTTGGTATAAAGGTATGTTCAGAAAATCTGCCGCAGCCGGCAACTCCCCATTTTAATTTTGTTACGCCAGGTCTTTTAACTTTAACCATTTGATCAAATCAAACTTTCTAAAATACTTTGTTATATAAATTAAGCCGCTCCATAACCATGTTTATTGGTTTGGAGTTAAGCATTATATAGAAATGCACACTTGGAACATTTTTATCGAGAAGCTCACGAACCTGGTTAGCCGCCCATTCAACACCGATTTTCAACACTTCATCCGGTTTAGCATTTTCAATTTCATCAGAGAGAGCAGAAGGAATGGTTACGTGGAAATCCTTCGGAATGGAATGAAGCTGTGCTTTTGATGTTAATATTTTTAATCCTGGAATAATTGGAACCTTAATTCCAGCCTCTTTGCACTTCTCAACATAATCAAAATAGAATTTATTATCATAATACATTTGAGTAACGATGTAATCAGCACCAGCTTCAACTTTCTGTTTTGCAACTTTAATATCTGCTTTCAAATTAGGAGCCTCGAAGTGTTTTTCAGGATAACCGCCGACACCAACACAGAAATTAGTTGGTCTTGCATCAAGCAATGAATCTTCAAGATAAATTCCTTTATTCATCTTTACTATTTGCTCAACAAGTTCTATAGCGTTCCCATTAGCACTTTTACCGATTGGAATCGGTTTTTCATAACCGCTGTCATCTCCTCTGACTGCAAGAATGTTATCAATACCAAGATAATTCAGCTCAATCATAAAATCTTCTGTTTCCTCACGGGTAAATCCTTTAACAAGAATATGAGGGACAGCATCAACGTTATACTTATTTTGAATCAGTGCACAAATACCAAGTGTGCCGGGTCTTTTTCTTTTTACTTTCTTTTTTATTCCATCCGGAGTTTCTTCATAAATAACCTCAGCAGAGTGGCTTGTGATATCAATAAAAGGCGGTCTGAATTTTATAATATTATCGATAACGTTTAAGACATCTTTGATATCCCCACCGCGTTTTGGAGGAATAAGTTCGAAGCTTATCAGCGGTTCTTTTGCTTTTTCTAAGTGATCAATTACTTTCATTTAAACTCTTGTTGTTGAACAAATCATTTGATACAAATATATACAAAGTTAATAATAATTGAGATTGGTGTGTAGTTATTTATTTCGGGAGTAATTTTAACAACTTATTTTGTGGGACCTCAATTGATACTGCATCAGTATGAATTTTCATAAACTTTCCTGAAAGAAAAAGATCTGTCTGATCCTGATAATGGTCGCTAAAAATATTTCCTGACTGCCCTGTAGTTAAGATTAGATAGAATTCAGTAGGCTGTGCAAAATCATAAATAAATCTCATTGAAGGACCAAGCTCACAATCAAACGGATCGTGTCGGAATAGGGGATATTTTTCAATGCTCTCTGAGAAAGCATATTCTGTGTTGAAGATTGTTGTGCCGTCACCACTTATTTCATAAGGTCCAATATTTATTACATCGTCCAACAACCCGGAAACTCCACTGAACGGATGTTTGAAAGTAACGGTGTGAAGTCTCCCCCACTGCCAATCCTTAACATCTTTGCCTATTGATCTTTCAAGTTCATCAAGAGCATCAGAAAAACTTTGCCTTATTACATCATCTCTCGTTTTCCTTTCATTCTTTTTAGCATCATTATACCAGGAAGAAGCGGGATTCTGTAAAAGTTCGAAAATGTTTCTATAAGGAACATTTGCAAGAAATACGTATTGGTTGAAAAGATCTTCACCCATTTCATCCAGATAAATATTCCTCATCAGTTTGTCAAAAAAAGTTAAGAAGATTGCTGGCGCCTGTTGATACTTATCCATCTCAAAGTTCCATTCTCTTAAAAGCTGAAGTGATTGTGAGAGATTTTTATCCTTAACATCTACTTTTTCGAATGCATAAAGAATATATGGGACAATCGACTTTGCATAAGGCGAAGAAATATCTGACTGGTATTGCATATAATTTTGGACTGAATGTTTTCTCTTTGATTGGAGTAATTCGGTAATTCTTTCAATTCGAGATGATGGTTCCCAAAGATTTGTTATGTGATACTTGAAATCTTTTATCACCTTGTTGTTTGCCGTAGCAATATAATCTGCTGAGGGATTAAACAAATATGGCAATTCATTTCTTGGTACGAATCCTTTCCAATCACTCTTTGAAGTTGAACCATCAAATAAAAATGTAGTTGAGTTTGATGATCTAATTGGGATTGCTCCACCAAAAACATAGCCAATGTTTCCTTCCTGATCAGCGTAGACAAAATTTTGTCCGGGAATGTTAAACTTCTCTACAGCCAATTTGAATTCATTCCAGTTATTTGATTTGTTGATTTGAAGAAAAGCATC
>JAOTUT010000186.1 GCA_029863735.1 Ignavibacteria bacterium | reverse complement strand
CATCAGTTAATTTTTGCACTTCATTTTCAGCATCATGTAGCTGATCCTCACTCATTTTTTTCTCCTTTTCCTCTTTCTTAAGATGATCGATAGCATCGCGTCGGACATTTCTGATTGCAACTTTTGACTCTTCACCGAATTTTCTAACAAGCTTCACAAGTTCTTTCCTTCTTTCTTCATTCAAAGCAGGAATTGGAATTTTAAGATTTGTTCCGTCACTGATTGGATTCAAACCCAGGTTTGCTTCAAGGATCGCCTTATCAATAATCTGAACCATCTGTTTTTCCCAGGGAGTAATTGCCAGCGTGTGGGCATCCAGAACTGAAACATTTCCTACCTGGTTCAACGGAACCATATTTCCATAGTAGTCAACCCTGATACTGTCAAGTAAAACAGTTGTGGCTTTACCGGTTCTTATTTTAGCAAGTTCGCTTCTTAAAGTTTCAACTGTTTTGTCCATCCTGCCATTGGCATCTTTTATTAATTGATGCATAACTACCTCTGTTTGTTGTTAAGCTTCTTTATTAATTTTTTCGCCATTGTTAATTAGAGTACCAACTTCTTTGCCCATAACTAGCTTCAATAGATTATCCTTCACATCCATATTAAATACAATCATAGGAAGATTATTTTCCTGACACAGACTTACTGCAGTCAGGTCCATTATCTGAAGATTTTTCTTTAAGACATCAAGGTATGAAATGTTTTCAAATCTGAATGCATTCGGGTTTTTTTCCGGATCACTATCGAATACACCATCCACTCGTGTTCCCTTGATGATAATATCAGCATGAATTTCAACTGCACGAAGCGAGGCTGCAGTATCCGTGCTGAAATACGGATGCCCTGTTCCAGCACCGAATATTACAATTCTTTTCTTTTCAAGATGTCTCATTGCTCTTCTTCGGATATAGGGTTCAGCAATTGCTTCCATGTTGATTGCACTCATCAGGCGGGTATAAATGCCTCTCTTTTCAATAGCATTCTGTAAAGCGAGTGCGTTTATTACTGTTGCCAACATACCCATTTGATCTCCAGTAGCCCTGTCAATTCCCTGTGAAGTGGCACTTAACCCCCGATATATGTTTCCACCTCCGATCACAATGCCCAATTCAGCACCGGCTTTGTACGCCTTTTCAATTTCCTCAGCGAAAAATTCCAAAACATTATTATCTATTCCAAAACCCTGTTCACCCATAAGAGATTCGCCGCTAAGCTTGAGTAAAACTCGTTTATATTTTAAGCTCATCACATCCTTCAGAAAATTTACATTTAAATATAAAAAAAGGTCTTAAATTTTTTAAGACCTTTTTGTTCGAAATTACTTTTTCTCGTCACCGAGATGAAATCTATCAAATTTAGTTACCCTGGCATTGGAACCATGCCTGATATTAAATTCTTTTAGTAAATCACCTACGGTTTTCGAATTATCCTTGATAAATGCCTGTTCCAGCAAAACATTTTCCTGATAAAATTTATTCAATCTTCCCATAGCAATTTTTTCAAGCATTTGCTCTGGTTTACCTTCTTTTTTAGCTAACTCTTTATAAATCTCAATTTCTTTATCTACTGTTTCTTTTGGAACATCTTCTCTCTTAGTACTTATTGGATTCATTGCGGCAACCTGCATAGCCATATCTTTTCCGATTTGATAAAGTTCATCGTTACCGTCTTTAACATCATCAAATTTTATAAGAACACCAAGCTTTGAACCCATGTGGATATAATCTACCAACAAGCCATTCTTAGCTTCAACATTATCAAAACGAGAGATTTCAATTTTTTCACCAACTTTTCCTAGTACATCATTTAACTTATCCTTCACTGCAGAGTTACTCATAAGCTCATCAACATTTTTAGGTTTGTTTTTGTATACCTGATCAATAACAAAATTGGCTAGGTTAACAAAGTCTACGCTCTTTGCAACGAAATCTGTTTCACAATTTATTTCAAGTATGGATGCAAATTTTTTATCATCAGAAATTTTTGTTATGACCAACCCTTCGTTAGCAGATTTTTCTGCTCTCTTGGCAGCAACTGAAGCACCTTTTTTTCTAAGAATTTCAATTGCTTTTTGAATATCGCCGTTTGCTTCTGTAAGTGCACGCTTGCAATCCATCATTCCGGCGCCGGTTCTTTGTCTCAAATCATTTACTTGTGCAGCAGTAATTGCCATAATAATTATTTCCTTTCAAAATTAATTTTCTGAAGAAGGTTCTTTTGGGTCTAAACCTTTTTTCTCCTCAGAAATATCTTCTTCCTTTTTATCTTTTCTCTTCAAATGTTTTTTGGATACTTTTTTCTCTTCACTCTGCTCTATCTCTTCATGATGCTCTTTCCTTACTCGCTCCCTTTCAGCAACTTCCTCAGCTTTTCTCTCTTTAAACTTGGCTTGTCCTTCAATTACTGCATCAGCCATATGTTTAACAATTAGCTCTATTGTTTTAACAGCATCATCGTTCGCTGGAATCACATGGTCAATAGGATCAGGATCGCAATTTGTATCAACCATTGCGAACACAGGGATATTTAGTCTTCTCGCTTCTTTTACAGCAATATCTTCTTTCTTTATATCAACAACAAAAACAACTCCGGGAAGCCTTGACATTGTTTCAACTCCCTCAAGAATTTTTTTCAATTTATCTCGTTCACGAGTAAGAAAAAGTCTTTCCTTTTTCGTGATCTTATCAAAAGTTCCGTCAGTTTCCTGTTTTTCAATGTTCTGTAATCTTTTTACACTTTTCCTGATGGTAGAAAAATTAGTAAGCATTCCTCCAAGCCATCGTTCACTGACCCAATTCATTCCACACCTTTTTGCTTCCGATTCGATAACCCCTTTTGCCTGTTTTTTAGTTCCGACAAAAAGGATTGTACTTCCCTGCGAAACGGCTTCAACCATTTCCTGGTGTGCCTGAATAAGTAGGCCAAGACTTTTCTTTAAATCAATGATGTGAATCCCATTCTTCTCCATAAAAATGTATGGTTTCATCTTGGGGTTCCAGCGGCGTGTTAAGTGCCCGAAGTGTGCACCAGACTCAATAAGGTGTGCTAATTCTAAAGTAGCCATTAATATATCTCCTGTTTTTTACTGCCTTCCGGCAAGTCTTCTACCTTCGTCGTTTTTACCTTTCATCCGGCCAGTGCCGGACACAGGAGGTAAATCGGAAGATATGAATGTTAGTTAATAAATTATCTCTTAGAAAACTGAAATCTTTTTCTTGCTTTTGGTTGACCGTATTTCTTTCTTTCAACCATTCTGGGATCTCTTGTTAAAAGTCCCTCAATCTTAAGTGATGGTCGGAATTCGGGATTCATGTCAATTAAAGCTCTAGCAATTCCTAATCTTACTGCCTGTGCCTGACCAGTTGAACCTCCGCCTTTTACGTTAACATAAACATCGAATTTACCCTTGGTCTCAGTTAGATCGAAAGGTTTAGTAATGTCTTCACGGCTAACCAGTAAAGGAAAAGCTTTTTCAAATTCTTTTCCGTTGACGGTTACTTTTCCGTTTCCACTTTTTAGAATGACTCTTGCTACTGATGTTTTTCTTCTGCCTATAAAAATTCTATCAACCATTACTTCTCCGATGGGCTTAATATTTTTGGTTTCTGTGCTTTGTGCGGATGCTCTTCGCCAGCATAGACTTTTAATTTTGTGATTAAACTTTTACCTAATCTGCTTTTAGGTAACATACCTCTTACTGCTTCCTGAATTGCGAACTCAGGTTTTTTACTTTTCATTTCTTCGTACGACCGAATCTTTTGTCCGCCGGGATACATACTATGCCATATATATTTTTTTAGCTGTTCACGTTTGCCAGTCATTTTAACTTTATCAGCATTTATAACTATAACGAAATCGCCGGTATCCATATTTGGTGTAAAAATCGGTTTGGTTTTTCCTCTTATAACTGATGCTACCCTGGAAGCAAGTCTTCCTAACACCTGATCCTTAGCATCAACAACATACCATTTTCTGTCGGCATCCTCGGTTTTAATAAACCTGGTCATTCCTACCTTTTTCAAGATTAACTCCTTGGTTAAACAAATTCATTTTTTGAGCCAGAAAAAATAAGCGGATACCCTTAAAAAGTCAAGAAATTTTAATGCTATTCCTTTTGACCGAATGAAAGCAAAACTCATAATTTTGAGATAAGTTTTAATAATCAATCAAATTGAAGCAAATCAAGCTCATGTCCAACTTTTTCATTGAACGTATTATATTTGAAGCCCGTGTCAAAATTCGTAATTTTGGTGTCTCAAGTTCTAATTTTCAATTTTATAACAAGGCAATATGAAATTTCTGGTAACAGGCGGATCCGGATTTTTAGGAATTAACCTGATTCGTTACCTTCATTCCAAAGGACATCAAATAAAATCACTCGACTTGGTTGAGTTCGACTATCCTGATATGAACGATAAAATTGAAGCTATAATAGGAGATATCAGAGATAAAGTAACAGTAGAAAAAGCTGTTCAGGGAGTTGATATAGTTGTTCATTCAGCAGCTGCACTACCGCTTTACACGCCCGAAGAAATTTTTTCAACTGATATTGACGGTTCGAGAAACATGATTGAAGCAGCTGAGAATGCAAAAGTTGATCGCTTCATTCACATTTCTTCAACTGCAGTATA
>JAOTUT010000375.1 GCA_029863735.1 Ignavibacteria bacterium | reverse complement strand
TAAATGCAGATGCAGGTTTTATACTATCAGGAGTAAAAGGATTGCTGAACAGAATCTGAGAAAGAATTAACTGGTGTGCAAAAGCCTGATTTGCAAGAGTATCCTGGAATTCTACCATCTTCAAGCTATCGAGTAATTCAATTGGATTATTTAGTGATATTGCCTGCTTTAAATAATCAAGATGGTCGAGTCTTACGTTATCAGATTCACCCACAAAAAACTTAATGATGTATTCCATTTCATCATAAATTGGTGTTCCATTAGCAAGATCAAATAATTCATCAATCAGGAATGCATCAATGGCTTGTCTTTGTATATCTTCGAATGTTTGATTTAAACACTGCACCGGAAATGAATAAGGAGCGATAAGGTATAACTCAACTCTTCCAAGCCACATCATAGCTCTGAAATATCCTTCGAGATCAATTCCTGTTTCCGGATTGTAAACGTAATGTCCTCTTGGTTTAAATTGACTCCAATCCATAACCCGGCATGTTGATGAAAATATTGTCGATGATATACCTCCCTGTTCATTATTTATCCAGGTAAGAATAGAATCTATCATTACATTGTTTTCAGGATAATACGTTGATGCGTTTTCTTCAAGTAATAAAAGTGGAACAGTAACATAAAGATCAACATCCTGCAGCATTGTAATCATATCTGGATTACCGCCATAAGTAATATGCAATTGACCGATTGAGTTTCTTAATCCCCAAAGTAATTCAATCAGCCTGTCCTCAAGCAATCCAACTTCCATATCCATTAATATTCTATCGTAGGAAATATGAAAAGCGTGCAGTATTGCATCTGTGGAAACAAACACAGGAAAATCCTGATGAAATATTTGAAGTAAGGATTCTCCAAATGAAATTCTTTTCAGTCTTTCACTCACCATAAAACCGTGATCTTCAATCAAAGATTTTTCATATTCCGTGAAATTGTAGTAAGCATCAAGAGTATCGAAGTAGAGAGCATCTTCGTAATTAGTATTGATCTGATCTGTGAAAAATCCGGCAGGGTGCATCTGTAGAAGTTCTTCAGTACTCATATTCTGATGAGATTGAAGAAACAGCGTATAGTCTTCTAAATTAAATACCTGGGAATATGTTAAAGATGAGATTAAAATTGAAAGAAAAATGTACCAACGAAAGTTTACTGATGGTTTCATGTTACACCTCAATTTTTTTTTCAAACTTAATAAAGGGAAAGTAAAATAACAATTTCCAATTGGCAATGATTAATTAAAAAAGCCCCAACTAATCGATAAGGGCTTATTATTGACTAATTGTAAAATCTCTTTTAAAGTCTCAAAGTTAAACTTCCCATAATATTATAACTGGTTATGGATTCACTTACCTGCGATACACTTGTGCCGTAATCAGAACTTACTTCATCCCAGAATCCATAAATGGCTGCAATATGAAATTCAATTGCTCCATCACCCGAAGCAATGCCAGCACCTGCTGTTAAATATTTGCGGTCATTTTCAAATGGTGTATCAGCAACCGGATAAGGAATGATCATTGCACCTGCCCTGAAACTTAAACCCGTAAACGGCAACCTGAATTCAGCACCTGCCTTCACATTGAAGGTCTGAGTGTAAGTTCCAACAATGTCTTTATTTAATCCGGACATTTCAGGAACATCTAATCCGGTTGTGTATTGCATTTGTGTATAATCTATATAAGTAACTTCTGCAGTAGCAGTAATAAACCAAAGATTTACATCAGCACCAACAGTAAATTCATAAGGTGATTGAATTGTAAATTCGTTTGAAATTATCGTATCTACTGTAACTGTATTACCTGTCAGGAATTCAGATCTTCCTGAAAAATAATGATCTTCAGTAATCGATGTAATAGTTGGTGTTTTAACAGAAACTCCAACTCCAATAAAATTAAATAATCTATATAGCACACCGAATCTTATATCATAGCCATTAAACACCCAATCTTTTATATCGTTGATATAGAATGATTTGAAGCCAGCAGTTAATGGATCATCGGCTATTGTTCTAAGAGTATCTGAATAAAATCCTTGTATGTTTGACTCAGTGAATTCGCCATCTCTGGTATAGCTTCCAACATTGTAATTAAAACTGGCGCCAAAGAAAATATTATGAGCAAATTCGTAAGCTATTCCAAAAGACCAAAAGTTTATGCTGCCATTTTCAAGTACATCGCCTGATTGATTTAAATTTCCATTGTCAATAACGGTTCTATCAGACAAATACTCTCCTGTTTGCGGATCGGAATAAGGATAGCTTAAAAGTAAATCACGTGCAAGATAACTATTTACCGAAGTCAGATCCTGAATAAGAGATGTGCTCGCTGAATTAAACCCGCCAAACCGAAGAGTACTATTAAAATCTTTTGTTTTGTCATAACCAAGCGAAATAACAAAATTATTATCAGAAGTATCACTTGAAAGCGGAATTATCATTCCAGCTTGAGAAAGAACTGTTTCTGTTCTTTGCCCTGATATTGTATCCTGTAGAAATGCAGCATCATTATTATAAAGACTTAAGCCTACTGAAGTGTTTACGGTAAATTTTCTGGCCAATCCAAGAGAAGCAGGATTAAGCAAAGTGGCCGTATAAGTATCGTTAATTACGGAATTCGAATTTCCCATACCT
>JAOTUT010000284.1 GCA_029863735.1 Ignavibacteria bacterium | reverse complement strand
CTTACAGATATTCTGAGAGCATCACCGATACTTGGTTTAAAGTAGCTTTGTGCATTCAACAACGAAGCAAAAAATATTTGGAAAATTAGTGTTAGTAGAACAAAGATATTCGTTTTCAAATTTCAGTCTTCCGCATTATGAGTAGTTACTATTAAAAAACTCGATAAAAATATGTGTATTAATATAAAATTAACAGGGTATAAATTAGTGGCTCAGACCAGCAGCTGCTCAATTTTTATATATGATATGCATGTAACAGACATATTAAATTGCTAGTAAGTATCTCCAATTAATTTTGAAATAAAAAAAAGCCTCGATAAAGGTTTCCGAGGCTTAGTGACCCCAAGGGGATTCGAACCCCTATTACCGCCGTGAAAGGGCGAGGTCCTAACCATTAGACGATGGGGCCAGGTTACTAAAATATTTATGATATAAAATGAACAATAATTATTGGGGTGAGCGATGGGGATTGAACCCACGACCCCCAGGGCCACAACCTGGTGCTCTAACCAACTGAGCTACGCTCACCATCATTGTGTACGCCCGAGTGGACTCGAACCACTAACCTCCAGCTTAGAAGGCTGATGCTCTATCCGATTGAGCTACGGGCGCTCTAAGCAACTAATAATGAATAATTTAGATTTATAATATAATTGTCATCGTAAAATAAAGTGTCGGGGCGGTAGTCAGCTTTTGGCGGAGAACCTGCGACCTTTCCGACAAAGTCGTGACACGATAACCGAACTATATTCAAAAGAACAAATTTTCTTGAATACTTTTTCTTATTTGTCGGGGCGGCAGGATTCGAACCTGCGACCTCCTGCTCCCAAAGCAGGCGCGATAACCGGACTACGCTACGCCCCGAGCTTACAACTTTAATTAAAGAAAGAACAAAAAATATACTTATTACCTTCCGATAATAAGTATCTTAAAAATTGAATATTAAATATATCTATCGTACATTGAAAAAAAAAGTAATTTTTCCATAGGTTTCGTTGATACATTTCAGTCATCATATATAGCGTAAAAATTATGTCTCTTTCAGATCGCTTCATTCTTCGTTAAATTTCACCTGAAATTTAAAGTCTATAAATATCAACATGAATGTATCCTGGTATATCGCCAAGAATTTTATTCTTTCCAGAAAAGATTCACGCTTTATTAGTTTAATTTCAACTATTTCAATTGCAGGAATTGCTCTGGGCGTGGCCACTCTAATAATAGCCATTAGTGTCTTAAAGGGCTTCGAACAAACGATTACAAACAAAGTAATTGATTTCGATTCTCATATTAAAATTACATCTTACCGGCCAGTATTACCTGATTACTACAAGACTTCGCAATGGTTAGAATCGCAACTGGCAGCTTTTCATCCGGATATAACTCCCTTTGCCTCTAAACTTGTTATTGTAAGTCATAAAAAGAAAAAGGAAGGATTAAATTTAATTGGCATTGAACCAGTAGATAAGAAACCTTTTTTGGTCAGAAATATTATTGAAGGTGAATATAAATTATCAGACAATTCTGTACTGGTCGGTAAAAAACTAGCTGATAAACTTTTCATTAAAGTTGGCGATAAAATTACAGTCTTCGCACTGAGAAATGACGGTATTCCCTCTCCTGAAAATTTACCAAATATAGAAAAGTTATTAGTGACAGGAATTTTTGAAAGTGGTATGACAGAATATGATGATTCATATGCTTATACATCTTTAAAAACCGCTCAACAATTGTTTGCTATAGGTGATAATATTACAGGCTATAACATTAAGTTGGGCGATATTTCGAAGATTGATAGTTTGACCATCAATCTTGCTAAAAGTCTACGGTATCCACATTATGTCAGGTCAGTTTATCAACTGCACAGAAATATTTTTACCTGGATTGAATTACAAAAGGAACCCATTCCAATTGTCTTAGCCTTAATAATACTTGTGGCAGTTTTTAATATTGTTGGCACTTTGTTGATGATCGTTCTTGAAAAAACAAGGGCAGTCGGAATTCTGAAAACACTTGGCTCTAAGCGAACGCAGATCATGGCCATATTTCTGATTAATGGTTCAATCATTGGCGTATTAGGAATCGTCTTTGGTAGTATACTTGGATATCTTCTAATGTTTATCCAGGAAAAGTTTGATATAATAACTCTTCCTTCATCGGTTTATTTTATGTCGAGAGTACCTTTTCTGATAACGACTGATACTTTCATTGGAATTGCAATCGTAACATTCTTGCTTTGCGTACTCGCTTCGCTTGTCCCGAGTTTTATAGCTTCAAAAATTAAACCCGTAAATGCACTAAGGTTCAGTTGATGAATTTCGAAACTTTCATAGCAAAGCGTTATTTAATCTCAAAACATAAAATTAATTTTATAACCATTATTTCATTTATTTCAATTGCAGGAATTACCATTGGAGTTGCGGCTTTAATTGTTGTATTATCTGTGTTCAATGGTTTCGGCTCTCTTGTCGTTGATTATCTTATGAATCTTGAGCCGGATATCAGAATAACCGCAATATCCAATGAAGGCGAAAATAATATATCAAATCTCAAACAGTTATTAAACGACCAGGAGGACATAAAATCATTCTCACCTTACATTGAAGGAAAAGTTTTAGCATACAGCAAAGGTATAACACAGGTAGTAAACGTTAAAGGAATTCAGGAAGAAAGTATAAATAATGTTTATTTCCTTGGTGATAATCTTGTTGATGGAAATGATGAACAATTTACGAATAGCTCACAAAAGATTTTTATAGGATTACAGCTTGCTGATAAACTTATGGTTATGTCAAAAGACTCAATATTACTTATCTCTCCTTCAAATATTGAACAAGCAATAACTCAGTTTTCTTTACCACTTTCAAAAAAAGTAAATGTTGCCGGAGTATTCAGTTCTAAAAACAGTGAATATGATGGTGAATACATCTTCTGCTCACTTAAGGATGCTCAGTACTTATTTGGTTACAAAAACAATTTTCAGGGTTATGATATAAGATTGGATGACATAAGTAATTCTAACAAAGTTAAGCAGATATTGCAGGCAAATCTAGATTTAAAAAATTATAATGTGGAAACATGGTATGACTTCCACCAGGAATTGTATTCTGTGATGCAAATCGAAAGATGGACAGCTTATATTATTCTTTCACTAATAATTGCTGTGGCAACTTTCAATATTCTTGGTTCACTCTCAATGTCTGTGATAGAAAAAAAACGAGATATAGGTATATTGCGATCAATGGGAGTAACTGAAAATTCAATTCTAAAAATATTCATGTTTGAAGGTTTGCTAATTGGTATAATTGGAACTTTGCTTGGCGTTATAATCGGTTATTTAATTTGCTACATACAAATAAACTATAACATTTATCCGCTCGATCCTTCGCAATATAAAATCGATGCATTACCGATGGAAGTAAGATTATCTGATTTCTTTTTTATTAGTGGAGCCGCTATGATACTTTCCTTTTTAGCTTCACTATTTCCAGCTAAGAGAGCAGCAAAGGTAAATCCTATAAGTGCAATTAAGTGGGAAT
>JAOTUT010000104.1 GCA_029863735.1 Ignavibacteria bacterium | reverse complement strand
ATAAGAATAAAGTTGTGAAGATGGTTCCGTCGAGTTGTTCAATAGCCAGCTTTCCATTCGAAGATGAATTAACCTGCTCGACTACAAAATCTTTTAACCAGTTACGGAAGGAGGAAGTCTGTGTATAACCGAATGCAAGCAGAAGAATAACAATTATAACAACACCTGTTCCAACGAAGTAATTAATTATCCGTCTGGCAACCGGTCTTTTTATTTTTTGTTTTTTTCGGAAAAGCATTTTGCTTCCACTTACTTCGAGTATCGCTGAATGATCAGATCAATTATTTTTGAAGTTGATTGATCATTTACAAATTCAATGTTAATAACCTTACCACCGTTTTTTTCAACTACTTCTTTGCCTACTATTTTTTCAACTGACCAGTCTCCACCTTTTACAAGAATATCCGGGATGATTTCAGAAATTAATTTTTGCGGTGTGTCTTCATCAAATAAAATAACGTAGTCAACAGGTTTTAGATTAGAAAGGATGAATGCTCTCTCTTCCTGTTTGAGTATTGGTCTTTTATCTCCCTTTATTCTTTTCACCGAGTCATCTGAATTTAAACCAATGATAAGAATGTCTCCAAGTTTTTTTGCCTTGGAAAGATAGTCAACGTGCCCGGAGTGAATAAGGTCAAAAACACCGTTCGTAAAGACAACTTTTTTTCCTTCAGCTTTAAGCTTTGATCGGATAGCTTTGAGTTCTGAAAGTGAGATTGAGGAACTCATACATTATCTTTCATAATCGTATCAAACAATCTTTCCTTTTCAATTGGAACGATACCAACTTCACCGCAAACTACTCCTGCAGCATAATTAGCTAGGTAACAAGCTTCATAAATATCTGCACCAACAGCAAGACCGATCGTTAAAGTTGAAATTACAGTGTCACCTGCACCTGACACATCAGCTACTTTTCTTGCTTTCGTCGGCATTCGTCTTTCTTTATCTCCTTTTTCGAAAACTGCAATTCCTCCTTCACCGAGGGTAAGCAGCACATATTTTGAATTTAATTTATGTAGAAGATTTTTTCCGGCAAATGAAATATCTTTATCATCTTTTATCCTGGTGCCCAATACCGTTTCTGTTTCTTTTCTGTTTGGTTTGAAGACTGTTACATTTTTATACTCAAAAAAGTTGTCAAACTTCGGATCGACTGTGATGAGAACGTTTTTTTTATTTGCTATCGAGATAATTTTTGTGATGAGTGAGGGAGTTAAAATTCCTTTATTGTAGTCCTGCAGAATAATTCCATCCAGACTGTCAATGACCGAGGCAAGAAAGATTGAAATCTTTTCTTCTATTTTACTGCTGATGTAGGATTTACTTTCTTTGTCTATCCTAACAACGTGCTGACTGTTGGCTATCACTCGCGTTTTTGTAGTAGTTGGTCGTTCGTTATCAGTTATTATGCCTTTATCCTCAATATTCTTTTCTTTTAATAAAGAAGAAAAAATTTGTCCATAAGTATCGTTCCCGATAACTCCCACCGGAACAGGAACTCCACCAAGAGTAAGAATATTGTATGCAACGTTTGCCGCACCACCAAAACGGAAAAATTCATCCTCGATTTCAAGCACCGGGACAGGAGCTTCAGGAGAGATTCTCTTTACATCACCCCAGTAATAACCATCGAGCATCATATCGCCTATGACCGCTATTCTTTTACCATCAAAGCCTTTCTTCAGTTCACTGAGTCGTTTATTTGAAATATCTACCATTTTTTACCTGATTTATGCAAAAATTGATAATAAAAATAAGTATAAAATGAGAGGTTATAAAGCCCCGAATAAGGGGGCTTTCTGAAGGATAAGGGCTGGTTAAACTATTTCATTAAAATTTATCCTACGAAGCTTTAGCGCAGTAGGACCATCTTCTTTGTCTGAATCATTTTTTGTCCTGAATTTATTTCAGGACCTTTAGTTCTTAGCTGATAAAAGTATACTCCACTGGGGAGATTCTGACCTTCGTCAGAATGACCACTGAACTCAACTTCGTATTCACCGGGAGAGAGTTCTTCGTTGACCAAGGTTGCGATTTGGTTTCCTAAAACATCATAAACTTTCAAGGTAACCAATTGAGATTGCTTTGCTCCGCTCGCAATGACAGATGGTATAGTAAATTTTATTTTTGTGCTTGGGTTGAATGGATTTGGATAATTTTGTTCTAAATTAAAAGATGAAATAACACTCTTCTCATCTCCAACATCAGTTATCATAATATCAGTTGAAAAATGATAATACTGTGCACAAACACAAGATAGATGCCAACTCCAACCATTGATGTTTGAGCCTGGCAATGGATCTCCTTGCATCACGAGATGGACTTTAATAATACCACTCTCAAAAGGAGCCACAGGTACGATGCTAACAAATCTCCAATCAAGAAGTGGTGAAGTGATTGGAGTAAATCTATCAGGATTTGACCAGGTATTACCAGCATCTGAGCTGTACATAAACATACCACACATATATGCAGTTGAATCGGCTGAGCTTGTACCGGGCCAGTAGTCACCAGTCGTAGCGTTGAATGCAACAAACAGATAATCGTGTGATTGTGATCGACCAATTACCGGTCTGCTTAACGGATATTGAACATCAGTAATACCTTTGTTAGGAAAGTAAGATACGTTACTGCTATCAGCAAGAACTTTTGAATTACCTCCATTAATATTTGGGGACCAGAACCTAATCTCTGATGGTAAACCAGGATAAAATCCCGTATCAGTATTCCAACCCACCTCAAATACAACACAGGGATCTTCACCGTTAAAGCTGAGATAAACACCTCTGAGACAACCACGAATATCGCCAGACACCGGATCAATATATGCTTGCCAGACAATAGTTGGTGATGACCAGGTTAATCCACCATCAGTTGATTCTTTATATAGCACCCAATTTGCCTGACCCAATGAAGGTTCACCTAAATAAACTAACCCAACTTTACTTCCATTTTCAGAAACAGCCAAAGAATAAGTTTCAGCTCCATTTCCATTATGTGGTTCCCAAACACTAAAGACACCTCCGCTTAGTTTATTTGTATAAAGCTCAAGACCTGAAGCCATTATAATATCATCCTCGGGCAGAATTGTAAGTTTTGGATAAAGAGCTGGTCCAGTTGTTGTTTCACCGGGATCGTATTCAGTAAAGTTATTTTCAAATGGAGAATTATCAATAAAAATGGTGGATCTTGTTGGATGTGGTGCATTATTATTATGATTGGAAATGACAGCTCTTCCATCTGATGTTCCAACAATACAAGGATATCCAGATCGTCCGGTAGTACCATTATTTACCGGAACCGCACTTACTTCAAACCAGGTTTCGCCTGCATCAGTACTGCCAAAGTATAGACTGGTTCTATCTGCCCAAGCATTGTCATCAACCGCCGAATAATTAAAAACGGCGTGGAGATTATCAGGATTATACAAATCTAACCAAACTTGTTGAGCAGAGGCATTTGATTGATAATCATAACCAGTTTCTAAATCCTATATCAGATTATATGACCAGACAAGATTTTGAGAATATAATGAGATCGGAAAAATGAAAAACAGCAAAAATATTTTAAGGCTTTGCATAATTTCACTCCAATTAATTATATATATAAAATTTAAATTTTTATAAATCATTTCATTAAAACCATCTTCTTTGTTTGAACTATACTCTGTCCTGAACTTGTTTCAGGAACTTTAGTTCTTAGCTGATAAAAGTATACTCCACTGGGGAGATTCTGACCTGCGTCAGAATGACTGTTGAACTCAGCTTCATATTCTCCTGCAGAAAGTTCTTCGTTAACCAATATTGCAACTTCATTTCCGAGAACATCGTAAATTTTTAGAGTAACCATTTGAGATTGCTTCGCTCCGCTCGCAATGACAGATGGTATAGTAAATTTTATTTTTGTACTTGGGTTAAATGGGTTTGGATAGTTTTGTTCAAGCTTAAAACTGGAAGCAATTGTTGGTTTATCTTCAACTGAAACAATAGGATATCCAAAGTTATTTTCATAGAAAATCTGAATCTCATCTGAGACTGCACGAACTGCGGTTATACCACCGAGCGGTGTGGTGCCTCTGTCTATTTCATATCCAACCAGGATTTCTACTTCCCGATCTTTAACTAAAGTAAATGGTCCTGCTGAACCCACACCTCGAAGATCCCGATTTACGGTGAGCAACCACCCAATGCCAGGGTTACCAACTGGATCACCAGAACACCAATAGTATGGATTCACTTGATCACATGGGACAACCCAGACTTCTCCATAAGGCCAGGTGCAAGGCTCAAGTAGCTGACCAGCTTGATTAAATCCTGTACTATAATTTCGTACTTCTACTATATTATTTGGATCACTATAACCTGGCTGGTTCTTTAAACTAGTAATGCAAGATGAGTTAGCTAAATTTTTTGCACCCGGAAAAATGCGAATTCCTAATGGGCCAAGAAAATTGATCGCAGTATCTAAAGGTGTATCAATTCCATTTTCATAAATATTATTGCCATTTACATCAATAAATGTTTCGCCAGAGATATAAGAATGAGGACCTGTCAACATATCCATCATAAAGGCCGGAACCTGGTCTCCGTAAAAGCCATCAGGTGTATTATTAAAGAAATAGACACCTTGTCTAATAGTATCACAACCATAAACATCATCCGTCGCATCACCAATATCCGCATCTGCCCACATTCCGAAATAAATATCCTTTAAAGTATCGGCTACGATTCCTGCATTTTTTATCCGGTATCTCACAAAAATTGTTTTACCCAATGGACCTATTGATGCACTCGCAAAAATTGTTTGCCGTATCTCAATACCTTGAGGTTCGGATCCCCATCTTCTTAAGTTGGCAGGAACTCCATCATTAAATACACACCAGTATGTTTCATCCAGAATTAAATCCGGTTTGTCTTCATCCGGATCCCATTGGTTGTTTCCGTTTAAATCTACCGGATTATAAATCCCATCTCCATTGCCATCATAAAAATCTGCACCGAGATCAACTGCGTCACTCCAGTCCTGCCAACTTTGACCAAATGGAATATCATTGACTGTTAGTTTGTAAATAGGAGCTTTTGGATCATTCGGATCCATTCCAACTGTGCCTGCCTGGTAATCCTCAACGAGATTAGCTGAAGCCACACCGTTTGCCCAGAGAGTATTCCCGGTATACCCGCTCAACCAGAATCCTGACGAAAATAGAAAACCTCCTCCGGCAAATTGTCCCTGTGAACCGTTAGGTGGAACATTGACATCTGCGATAACTCCTTTATTATTAAAGGGAAGGTAAATTTCATTTACCTCAATATAAGCCATAGACCCAACGTTCTGGCTGAATAACTGATTATGAAATGGATAGAAAACAATCATAAGAATTAAAATTGGAAATGTAGTTTTCATTTCATCCTTCTTTTATTTAATCAACACCATTTTTTTACTTGTAATGAATTCATTCACCTTCATCCTGTAAATGTAAACTCCGCTTGCTAATCCAGTTGAGTTGAATTTTACTTCGTACCTGTCTGCCTTCTTAAATTCATTTATTAAAGTTTTAACTTTTTGACCGGGTATATCGTAGATATCTATTGTTACTACTCCATCCTGTGGAAGTTCATACCTTATAGCTGTAGTCGGGTTGAATGGATTTGGGTAGTTCTGATAAAGTGAATACTCTGATGGTGGATTACTTTGACCTTCATTTATATCGAGAGTGGTTAAGAGACTCCTGAATACTGAATTATGAGTTGTACCTGCGTAAATAAATCCCCTTGAATCGAAGTCTAGAGATAGACAAATCGTATTAGAAGGTATTCCGGATGTAATAATGCTCCAGTTATCCCCAAAATCATTGGACATATAAACTTCTCGCTCACCATATTTACCGGCTGAACAAAAAAGCTGGTTTGTCGAATTTCCGGTAATAGCATAAATCCTTTCCCCAACAAAATTATGGCTTAATGTATCCCAGGATATCCCTCTATCAGTTGATCTTAATAAACCATAACCATCATAATTGCATCCAACGAATATGTTTCCATTTTTATCCACATAGATATCATTAATAAGGAAGTTAGTAAGAAGTGTTGTCCAGGTGCCACCGTTATTGGTTGAAAGTTCGAGATTATGAAGTCCAAAATAAATATCATCATTATCATCAATGAAAATCTGTCCGGCACTACCACTTTTTTTGA
>JAOTUT010000103.1 GCA_029863735.1 Ignavibacteria bacterium | reverse complement strand
ACGGCAGGAAGCGAGTAAATTTTTCTGAGTGGGATAAATACGATGAAAAGAAAAAAGAGAAAAAAATGGGTGCTATGATTGAAGCAATTGAAGAAGGTGCAATGCCACTGCCGAAATACTTAATTACACACTCTGAAGCTAAAATGAATCCAGAAAAAATCAAATTATTAAAGGATTGGGTAACTTCTGATAACGGCCAGGATAACGGATTACGATATGAAAAAGAAAAGAAGAAAGACTAATCCAAAAATCTATCTATTAATTTGTTTGTAAATCAAAATTACTTATTAGCTGGCGGTTGATTCTCAATCAATCTTATCATAATTTCACATTAAGCAAGAATTAATCTTAAATGACGGAGATAGTCTATGGCAGATAAAAAACTTACCGGCGATGTTTATTACCCATCTAAAGAAATAATTAGAAGTGCAAATGCCAAATGTGAACAACTTTACGAATCAGCTGAAAAAGATTATTTAGGTTTCTGGGAAAATGAAGCTAAAAATCTTCACTGGTTTCAGAAGTGGGATAAAGTGCTTGATGATTCAAAGAAACCGTTTTATAAATGGTTTGTTAATGGGAAAACAAACATTGCTTATAACTGCCTTGATGTTCATTGCGAAACTTTCAGAAGAAATAAAGTTGCGTTGATATGGGAGGGTGAGAATGGTGATTTCAGATCTCTTTCATACTTTGCTTTGAGAAGAGAAACCTGCCGGTTTGCTAATGTTCTTCGAAGTCTCGGAGTTAAAAAGGGTGATCGGGTTACAATTTATATGGGAAGAATTCCCGAAATAGTAACTGCAATGCTTGCCTGCGCACGTATCGGTGCTATTCATTCGGTTGTTTACGGAGGATTTTCTGTTGAAGCTCTTCACGAAAGATTAGAAGACAGCCAGTCAAAAGTTTTAATCGTTGCTGATGGTGCTTATCAAAGAGGAAAAATAGTTGAACTAAAAAAGATTGCTGATGAAGCACTTCAGCGTGCAGCTACAGTTGAAAGTGTTCTGGTTGTAAAAAGAACCGGTCACGAAGTAAATATGGAATTCGGAAGAGATATGTGGTATCACGATCTTATGTCTTTACCAATTGCAGGAAATAATTGTGATATTGAAATAATGGATGCCGAAGATCCGCTTTATCTTCTTTACACTTCAGGTACAACAGGAAAACCGAAAGCAATTATGCACACGCACGGTGGTTATATGGTTGGAACTTACACAACATTGAAATATGTGTTTGATATTCATGAAGAAGACCGATTTTGGTGTGCTGCTGATCCGGGTTGGGTTACAGGTCACAGCTACATTGTTTATGGTCCACTGTTAAATGGTGCAACATCGTTTATGTATGAAGGGGCCCCGACATATCCTTATCCTAGCCGATGGTGGGGAATGATTGAAAAATATGGAATAAATATTCTCTACACCGCTCCAACAGCAATACGAGGGTTTATGAGATTTGGAGATGCCTGGGTTAAGCGACATAATCTTTCCTCATTAAGATTATTGGGCAGTGTTGGTGAACCAATAAATCCTGAAGCATGGCGATGGTATCATAAAGTTATTGGCGGGGAACGATGCCCGGTAATGGATACATGGTGGCAAACGGAAACAGGAATGTTTATGATAACTCCAATGCCTTGCACACCTTTAAAACCAGGTTCAGGAACAAAGCCATTTCCGGGATTAAAAATTGATATTGTTGATGAAGAAGGAATACCTGTGAAAGATAACGAAGAAGGATTTCTTGTGATTAAAACTCCCTGGCCTTCAATGCTAAGAACAATCTGGAATGATCCTGATAGATATGTTGAGCAATATTGGAACAAGTTTCCTGGAATGTATATGACAGGTGATTCTGCAAGAAGAGATGCAGATGGGTATTACTGGGTTATTGGAAGAGTCGATGACGTAATCAAGGTTTCAGGTTATCGATTAGGTACTGCAGAAATTGAAAGTGCTCTTGTTAGCCATCAGTCAGTCGCAGAAGCGGCAGCGATTGGATTACCACACGAAGTAAAAGGAAATGCTATCCATACTTATGTAATATTGAAAACTGGTTACCAGAAAAGTGATAAGCTGATTGAAGAATTGCGACAGCACGTGGGACATGAAGTTGGTCCAATTGCTAAACCCGAACAAATAGAAATTGTTGATTCACTTCCTAAAACCAGAAGCGGAAAAATTATGCGTCGTGTTTTAAAAGCAAAAGCGCTGGGAATTGATCCTGGAAATCTTTCTACTTTGGAAGAATAAAACAGAACCTTTCTTCTTTATTAACTGTTTATTAAGAAAGTGTTATCTAAATCACTTCGATTTTTGTTTTAGTAACACACTTTTTTAAGTTTTCCTCTACAATTTTTTAATTAGTGGTATGGATTCAAAAAACGCTGATCTTTCTTCACTAAGGATTGATCGCTCAGAAAATAATAGCGGCAAAAGCAAGTCGAAGTATTTTATTTATGCATTCGTGGTTGTAATAATTATAGTAGCAGGATATTTTGTTTTAAAGTCCCTTTCAAACACCGCACTTGAGGTAAAGCTGACTACAGTAATCAAGCAAACTCCCGGCAGATCAAGTGCAGTTTTGACTGCAAGCGGATACGTTGTAGCACAGAGAGAAGCCTCCGTTAGTTCCAAAGGAACAGGTGTACTCGTTTATCTCGGTGTAGTTGAAGGTGATAAAGTTAAGAAAGGTCAAA
This sequence comes from Ignavibacteria bacterium, assembly GCA_029863735.1. The sequence continues at coordinate 3,497 of JAOTUT010000103.1, read as the reverse complement.
TTATAGCTAGACTTGATGATCGAGATATAGTTGCGCAATTTGATGAAGCAAAATCGAGTTTGGATTTATACAAAGCCCAGTTGAAAGAAATTGAGAATAATTATAACAGGGAAAAAGAACTTTTTTCACGAGGGCTTTCTTCTCAGCAATCGCTTGATCAGGCTGAAACTGCATACAAATCATTGCTAGCAAATATTGATATTGCCGATGCAAGAATACGAGCAGCAGAAGTTGCATTAGAAAATATGATCATCCGGGCTCCATTCGATGGAACTGTTCTTACAAAAAATGCTGAAGTTGGAGAAATTGTAGCTCCGTTTGGTGCAAGCACAACTTCACGTGCAGCAGTAGTTACTATTGCTGATATGAATTCTTTGATGGTTGAAACCGATGTTTCCGAATCGAATATTCAAAAAATTAAACAGGATCTTGATTGTGAAATTGTTCTGGATGCAAACCCGGGAAAAACTTATCAAGGGTATGTTTTTAAAATCGTCCCAACAGCCGATAGGTCCAAAGCAACTGTGTTAGTGAAAGTTGGTTTTAAGAGTTATGATGATCGTGTACTTCCTGAAATGAGTGCGAAGGTTTCTTTCCTTGCGGAACGGAGTAACGAAGAAGAAGATCAAGAACCCGTTCTGACTGCACCTCTTTCAGCAGTTGAAGATTTTGAGGGAAGAAAAATTGTATATGTAGTTGTTGATGATAAAACTGTTCAAAAAGAAATTACAACAGGTCGGTTATTCGGAAATTATGTTGAAATAACTTCAGGCCTGGAAGAAGGTGAAAAGATTATAGATAATCTGAATGAAAAAATAAAAGAGGGTATTCAGGTAAAAGTTTTATAATGGAAATTATATGGAGTTTAAATGTCATCATTAATTCAATTAAATAATATTTCAAAATCTTATTGGCGGGATAGTCTTGAAATTCCTGTGCTCAATAATATTAATATGGAAGTGCCTGAAGGTGAATTCCTTGCTTTGATGGGACCTTCAGGTTCAGGAAAAACGACTTTGCTTAATCTCATTGGTGGGATTGATAAACCTTCAGAAGGAAAAGTTGTTATTGCGGGTAAAGAAATTTCAAGTTTTGGTGAATCAGCATTGGCAAAATGGAGATCTGATAATGTTGGATTTATTTTTCAGTTTTATAATCTTATACCAGTATTAACTGCATTTGAAAATGTAGAACTTCCGCTTCTGCTAACAAATCTTTCTAAAGCAGAAAGAAAAAAACGCGTTGAATTCGCACTTGGCGTCGTGGGACTTGGTGATCGAATTCATCATTATCCGAAACAGCTTTCAGGTGGGCAGGAACAAAGAGTTGCAATAGCAAGAGCAATTGTAACTGATCCGGTGATAATTGTGGCAGATGAGCCAACCGGAGATCTGGATCGAACCTCGGCGGAAGAAATATTAACTCTGATGGACAGACTCAATAAAGAATTTAAGAAAACAATTGTAATGGTCACACACGATCCACACGCTGCTGAGAAAGCTCATATTATAAGACAACTCGAAAAAGGAGATTTTGTTTAAAAGTTATGAGAATTTTAAAACTAATAATAAAAAATTCACTCAGACATAAGTTAAGAACTATTCTAACTATCATTGGAATTTCAATTGCAGTATTTGCCTTTGGATTGTTAAGAACGGTTGTGACTGCCTGGAACGCTGGTGTTGAAGCTTCTGCTGCAAATCGTTTAATTACTCGACAGGCTGTTTCATTTATTTTTCCTCTCCCACTTGCTTACAGGGATCAAATAGAAAAGCTTCCGGGAGTTGATGTTGTTACTTATGCAAATTGGTTTCAGGGAGTTTATATCGATAAGAACCAATTCTTTGCGAGGCTCGCTGTTGACGCTGAAACTATCTTTCAGGTTTATCCTGAATTTTTAATAAGTGATGAGGAATATCAAACATTTTTAAAAGAAAGAAACAGTTGTATCATCGGTCAGGCAACTGCAAATCAATACAAGCTGAAGGTTGGTGATTTGATGACCATCGAAGGCGATATTTATCCGGGAGACTGGCAGTTTGTTATTCGCGGAATTTATAAACCAAGAGATAAAACTACAGACGCGACTCAAATGTTATTTCATTGGGATTATTTAAATGAGCGGATGATAGAGATGGGATCCGGAAGGACTAATGAAGTAGGTTGGTATATAGTTAAAATAAGCGATCCGGATAAATCTGCTTCAATCTCAGATCAAATTGATGGATTATTTAAAAACTCGCGTGCAGAAACCAAAACTGAATCAGAGAGAGCATTTCAACAAGGATTCGTAGCGGCGTCGAGCGCAATTTTAACATCCATTAATGTAATTTCATTTGTGATTATTGGAATTATTATGTTGGTTCTGGGTAACACTATGATTATGTCAGCAAGAGAAAGAACGCGTGAGTATGCAGTTTTTAAAACTATTGGGTTCTCAGCAAAACACATGGTTGGATTAATTTTAGGAGAATCTCTTTTCATCTCGGCACTCGGAGGAGGACTAGGATTATTCCTCGCGTTTCCAATTGTTGAGGGAGTAAGTCAGGCAATTCCGAAAGGAATGTTTCCTGTTTTTGAGTTAGAACCGATTACATTAATTTTTGCTGTATCCTCTGCTCTTTTGATTGGAGTGGCAGCATCTATTTTCCCAATAATGAAAGCGTTAAGAACCAGCATTGTTGATGGACTAAGGTTTATTGGATAATTTTTTCACTGTCATTACGAGACACGATTTATCGTGTCGAAGTAATCTGCTTATAATTAGATTGCTTCACTTCGTTCGCAATGACAAAAAATAAATTTATTATGAAAATTCCATTTAAGTACACAATTAAAAATTTCACTTCAAGAAAGCTTACGACTTTCATCACAATCTTTGGGGTTGCATTGGTTGTATTTGTGTTTACTGCCGTTCTGATGATGGCTTACGGAATTCAAAAAACACTCATTGCAACCGGACAACCGGATAATGTAATAATCACGAGGAAAGCAGCTACCGGGGAAATATCCAGCCTTGTCGATGGTGAAACACAGGATGTAGTCAGAACTTTACCGCATATTGCTGTAGATAATAATGGTAAGCAAATTATTTCAAAAGAACCAGTGGTAATAATTAATCTTGAAAAATTTAGCGGTGGAATGAGTAATGTAACTGTGAGAGGTGTTTCAGATGTTGTCTTGGAATTAAGACCACAAGTTAAAATTATTGAAGGTCAAATGTTCAATTTTGGACTGCGTGAATTAATAGTAGGCTCAGGCGTGACGGGAAGATTTAAAGGTGCTGCCATCGGAGATGAAGTAAGGTTTGCTGGTGATAGCTGGAAGATTGTTGGAATTTTTGATTCTGATGGCAGTGGTTTCGATTCTGAAATGTGGGGAGATTCTCAAGCACTACTGAATGCTTTTAACAGAGGCAGTACAATTTCTTCGATGACACTTAAGCTTGATGATGCCAGCAACTTTAATGATTTTAAAAAGCAATTTGAGTTTGATAA